>CAYOYT010000021.1:578-14862 GCA_964408245.1 uncultured Dongia sp.
GCGAAATAGGGGGCGGGATGCTTGTCGGCGGGCGGGATGCACATCAGCCCATCGATCTTCAGTCTCCAGTCGTCGCGGCAGCGTTTCACGAAGGCGTCGATTTCAGCTGGCACTACCCCGGTTTTCTGCGGCTCTTCTCCAATGTTGACCTGGATGTAGATGCTTGGCTGACGGTTCTGCCGATGCATCTCGTCAGCAAGAGCCCGCGCGAGTTTCTCGCGGTCAACGCTTTCAATGACGTCAAAGAGAGCCACGGCCTCACGCACCTTGTTGCTCTGAAGCGGACCGATGAGATGCAATTCGAGATCCGGATGTCGTGCCTTGAGGGCCGGGAACTTTGCCAGCGCCTCCTGAACGCGGTTTTCACCAAACACTTTTTGCCCGGCGGCAATCGCCGCCGAAACGGCTTCACCAGGATGGGTCTTCGAGACGGCAACCAGCGTCACGGCATCGGCCGCACGATTGTCAGCCTTCGCGGCGGTGGCGAGACGCGCGCGGATCTCCGTGAGAATCGTCGCGAAATGGGGATAGTTGATCATCAAGCGAGCCAGGCAAATGAAATCTGCGGCGACCTTAACCTGTCGGAACAGTTACCGACAATCGGCGCTCGAACCTCATCTCCACAAAACATGACCTGCGAAAGCAAGAGGTACAAAAAAAGAAGGGGCGCGGTTATCCGCACCCCTTCAAGCAATCGTCTGATAGATCTAGCCGAAGCTAGACAGATCAGAATTTGATCGACGAACCAACCGAGAATTCGACTGAGTCGTATTCGTCAGCTACATCATTGACGTCGTCCGCTGCCTCAACCCAAGTATAGAAGATACCAGCGTCAAGATCGATGCCCGGGCCCATCGCATATGAGCCAGTGACACCAAAGCGATTGATAGTGGAGTCGTCATTGAAGCCTTGCTGTTCAGCCTCAGCATGAGCCCAGCCGGCGCCAACCGTCCAAGCATCAACGTTATAGCTGAAACCCGTACCAACTGCCCACGAGTCTTCACCCTCACTGTTGATGCCCTGAGCCGCGTCGGTGTTGTTCAGGTAGGTACCGGCAACACCAAAGCTGAAGCCACCGAAGCTCATGTTCACACCAAGGTTGTAACCTTGCTGATTTGCTTCGTTCTTCGCGTCGCCTTCAAAGTAAGCGGCACCACCGAGAGCGAGGCCCCAGCCGTCGCCTTCGTAATCGTAATGCACGCCAAGGCCGATGTTGTTGTCGGAGTCGCCCTTATTGCTTACCGCACGGAACGAACCATCGGCGTTGTCGCCGTTGTTGTAATCCTTCTCGTTGTCGTTCGGCGTGAACGACAGACCGAAGCTTAAACCGCTCCAATTCGGCGAGTAGTAAACAAGCTTCTGCGACTTGTCCTGGTTTGTTAACCCGCCTTCCGGGTCGAAAATGCCCGGCGAAGCGGCAGAACCTGTGGTGTTCGGCGAGTACGGGCCGAAGTTCGCGGTCGAGCCCGGCGGCAACATATACATGTTGCCGGCGGCACCAGCCTGCGAACCGATACGGAAGTCACCGAAGCCGCCTTTGAAATAGGCATAGGCCTGGTCGATTTGGTCGTTGTCTTCGTCGCCGCCTTCAAGGTCGAAGCGCGCGCCAACGGTGATACCGTTGTCGAGCGTGACGCTGCCGAGGAAGTAGATTTCGGCATCGGTGCCGACGCCAACCGTGTTGCGGTTGTCACCGGCGTCGTCAGCGCTATTGCCGTCGTCGTCGAAAGCGAAACCGAATTGGTTGGTGATGTAGCCGCCAAGGCTCAGTTTGACACCATCGGACGCTTGAGCGGTACCGGCCAGGAGGCCGACGCCGAGCAGGGCCGAGGTCCCCAGGAGAACTTTCTTCATCTCGAGATTCCCTAAGTTTGCGATTGCCACCAGAACTCTCCCCACCTTTACGGTTTTCTTGAGGAAGGCCCGGATGCCCCTCGTTCGCGGACCGGCTTGCTGGGTCGGTTTTGCCAAGTACTTGACGAAATCGACTCAAAAAGCCCGCTCAGCCCGGAACACGACGTACCATCTCGGAATGGCGGGGGGGTGTCAAACCATTTGAGCCTAACACTGTGGCATTTTTCAGGGGCTGTTGCGGAAAAGACACAAGGTTGTCTGCCAATCCGATGCCCCGAGGACCCCATAGCGGGTGAAAAGGAATTGTCGAGTGATATTAAACGGATCGTCACCGACCTGTGACAAGTAAATGAACCGTGGCGTTCGACGGTCACGGACAGCGACACATCGTTGCCACACCTTGGTCCGCCGCCAAGGGACTATTGCTAAACGGGCCGGTGAGCCGTTCCGGTGGATTGCGGGCGATACCGCCAGAGGTCAATTGGCCTTGGCAGTTTCGAGTGGGTAATAACCGAACCGCGTCATCTGTTCGCGGTGGCCGTCGATCACCTTATCAATTTGCGCCTGAGTTAGCTTTTCCTTCCATTGGCCGGATTTGCCGACCCTGAAGAACTTGCTGCCTTTTAGCGATTTTTCTTGGAAACCGCGGGCATCTTCCTGGGCACGGAGGTTCTTGAAGGAGGATTGCTCGATAGCGCGCTCAACCGCGGCGGGCGGTGGCTTCAGTCCTAAAAATTGCGTGATGCCATTAAAAGCATGGCGTGGCCGGCCCAGCATGTCCTCGTAACGGACCACGCGGAGACCGGGATGCGGTCTATGGGTCCAGCTTTTAACATGCATTGACCATGAAGAGTGAATTTCAAAGACAATATTCCCATCGGCAAGACCACCATTATTGGCATCGCCCATGACCTCGATCGCTTTGTCGATATCGACGCCATAATGGTCGGCGAGCGAAATCACCAGATCGAGCGGGTTGCGCACCACATATATAGCGCCGGCGGTGAGATCCATGTTGATGGTCGGGTGGCCGTGTATTTCGAGCAATGCGTTATGGGTCTTGGCAATGACCGTCTGCGGTGTCGAGGCCACCATAGCAAGCTGCGCGCCGCGCCGCATGCGGGCGACATCTTGACGGCTCCATTCCAGGGGCGGCCGCGCGTCCAGATGGCGGAACCATTGTACGAGGGAATCACCGGTCGTGAGCTCATTCATCCGGTTGATGTCGACAGCGCCCTGTTTGCCAGGCAAAGCCAGGCGCATCAAATTGTGGATAAAGGCGCGCAGCCAGGTATTCCCCGATTTGGGGTAGCTTGCCAACCACAGAATCTTGCCCATTTCGACCTTCCCAACGCCACAGCGTCGATTTTAACGCCCGCAAGCTAGCGGCAAGGTTGTTAACCCTGCGGCAGAACTGCGGTTTTCCCGCGGCGACCACCGCGATTTGGTTGACGAGAGAGGCCATATCGCATACCAGTCTTGAGCTACTTTTCGGGCCGGTTGCTGATGAGACAATATGCTCTGAGGCCAAGACTTTCGTCCCGTGGGTGGCTTTAGGGGTAAGAGCGTTAGGCCGTCAATATGAAACTCCCACATCGTCACGCTGGCCGGTCGCGGCCTAGTTCTTTCGTCGTGAAGAGGCTCCTTCTTGTCTTGTCTGCCGGTGCGGCAGCTTTGACGCTGGTCGCCTGCAACGCCGATCTTGGCGGCGAGGAGAAATATCCCGAGCGCCGTGCCAAGGGTGCTAGTGGTCCAGTCTATGATCAGGGCAACACGATTTTCGGCGAGGGCGGCCTGTTTGGCGCCCAGCCTAAGGAAGACGGATCGGGTGGCTCAGGCGTCGGTGTCAACTCGCTGTTGTGGCGCGCCAGCCTCGATACGATTTCATTCATGCCGCTGGTTTCCGCCGACCCATTCGGCGGCGTCATCATCACCGATTGGTACACGCCGCCGGCAACGCCGGATGAGCGCTTTAAGATAAATGTCTATATTCTGGGCCGCGCACTCCGGGCCGACGGTGTGCGGACCTCGGTCTTCCGTCAGCAGAACCAGGGCGGCGGCTGGGTCGACGCGCCGGTGGCACTCAACACGGCAACCGATCTCGAGAATGCCATCCTCACCCGCGCTCGTCAGCTGCGCCAGTCCGGCCAGCAAGAATAGGGCACGCAGATAATTCGGCTTTGGCCCCGCCCCTTCGTTATGGTCGGCGGCGGCCGACCATCCACGACTTCCTGGCCACGACTTCCTGGCGGTCGCGACAAACGCGTGGATGGTCTGCCGATGCAGACCATGACGATTAGGAAGCTCGGTAGACCATGTCGCGATATAATTTCAATGAGGCCGAAGGCAAATGGCAGGCAGCATGGCATGCCAGGAACTGCTTTGCCGCTTCCGACGATCTGACCAAGCCGAAATATTATGTGTTGGAGATGTTCCCATACCCTTCCGGGCGCATTCATATGGGGCATGTGCGCAACTACACGATGGGCGACGTCGTCGCCCGTTATAAGCGCGCCAAGGGCTTCAACGTGCTCCACCCGATGGGCTGGGACGCCTTCGGTCTACCGGCCGAAAATGCAGCGCGCGACCAAAAAATTCATCCCGCGCGCTGGACCTACGATAACATCGCCAACATGCGCACCGAGTTGAAGCGCATGGGACTAGCACTCGATTGGTCGAAAGAATTAGCAACCTGCCATCCAGGCTATTACGCGCAGCAGCAGGCGATCTTTCTGGCCTTCTTCAAGGCCGGACTTGCTTACCGCAAGGAGGCTTTTGTCAATTGGGATCCGATCGATATGACCGTGCTCGCCAACGAGCAGGTCATCGACGGTAAAGGTTGGCGCTCTGGCGCCGCGGTCGAGAAGCGCAAGCTCAGCCAGTGGTTCCTGAAAATCACCGATTATGCCGACGATCTGCTGCAGGCGCTGGGCTCACTCGATCGTTGGCCCGAGAAAGTCCGCCTGATGCAGGAGAACTGGATCGGTAAATCGACCGGTGCCTATGTCCGCTTCAAACTGACGAATTCCGATAAGCGTATCGAGGTCTTCACGACCCGCCCCGACACCTTGTTCGGCGCCAGCTTCATCGCCGTCTCGCCCGACCATGCGATCGCCGAAGAAGCCGCCAAGACAGACCCCAAAATCGCAAGCTTCGTTGCCGACTGCCGTGCCGCCGGCACTTCGGAAGCCGCGGTCGAGACGCAAGAAAAAAAGGGCTATTGCCTCAATCTCGAGGTCGAGCATCCTTTGATCCCAGGTCGGTTCCTGCCGGTCTATATCGCCAATTTTGTGCTGATCGAATATGGTACGGGTGCGATTTTCGGCTGCCCGGCTCATGACCAACGCGACCTCGATTTCGCGCGCAAATACGATCTCAGCGTGACGCCGGTGGTGCTGCCGGCGGGCGAAGATGCAGCATTGTTCACAGTGGGTGACACGGCCTATACCGAGGACGGAATCATCTTCAATTCTGGCTTCCTTGACGGGCTCGATATCGAGAGCGCCAAGAAACGCGCTGGCGCCAAGCTAAAAGAGCAAGGCGACGGCGAAAGCACCACCATCTTCCGTCTGCGCGACTGGTTGGTCAGCCGGCAGCGTTATTGGGGCTGCCCGATCCCGATCATCCATTGTGAGAGCTGCGGCGCTCAGCCGGTGCCGGAGAAAGACATGCCGGTGCTGCTGCCCGACGACGTCACCTTCGACAAGCCTGGCAATCCGCTCGATCATCATCCGAGCTGGAAGCATGTCAATTGCCCGACCTGCGGCAAGGCAGCTCGGCGCGAGACCGACACATTCGATACTTTCGTCGATTCATCTTGGTATTTCGCACGTTTTTGCAGCCCACGCTGCGATGCGCCGGTCGATCAGACGTTGGTCGATTACTGGCTACCGGTCGATCAATATATCGGCGGTGTCGAGCATGCTATTCTGCATCTACTCTATTCGCGCTTCTTCACCCGCGCCATGAACAAGGTCGGTTTGGTGAAGCTCGACGAGCCCTTTGCTGGCCTCTTTACGCAAGGCATGGTCTGCCACGAAACCTTTCGCGACCCGAAAAGTGGTGAATGGCTGTTGCCCGATCAGGTCGAGAAAAAGGGCGAGAAGGCGGTCCGCACCGATACCGGTGCCATGGTCGACATCGGCCGTTCCGAGAAAATGTCGAAATCTAAAAAAAATGTCGTGGCGCCGGATGTCATCATCGGTAGCTATGGCGCAGATACCGCGCGCTGGTTTGTCCTGTCGGACAGCCCACCAGAGCGCGACATGGACTGGACCGCGTCCGGTGTCGAGGGCGCTTGGCGCTTCGCCCAGCGTCTGTGGCGCCTGGCGTTTCAATGGATGGAAGCCTTCCCGGAATTGAAATCGGCCCCTGGGCTGAAATCAACGTTGGGAGAGCCTGACAGCTTTTCGGAGGCAGCCCTCCATTTGCGCCGCGCCAGCCACAAGGCAATCGCCGGTATTTCCGAGGATATCGAAAAGTTTCGCTTCAATCGGGCGGTGGCCAAGCTTTATGAATTCGCCAACACCCTGTCGGATGTCATCGACGCGGATCTGGGCGATGCTGATGGCCTTTTCGCCCGGCGCGAGGCGCTTGTCACCCTCGCCCAGCTGATCGGCCCGATGATGCCGCATTTAGCAGAGGAAATATGGGCATCCCTGGGTCAGGCCAGCCTCCTTGCTGAGACGGCTTGGCCAAAAGCCGATCCCCGGCTTATCATTGACAGCACCGCGACCGTCGCCATCCAGGTCAATGGTAAGCTGCGCGCAACCATCCAGTTGCCGCGCGACTGTTCCAAGGATCAGGCGGAAGCGGTGGCCTTGGCGGAGGATGCGGTAATCCGCGCCCTTGACGGCAAGGCTCCAAAGAAAATTGTCGTGGTGCCAAACAGGATCGTCAATGTCGTGGTCTAGAAGAGACGTTATTCGCGCTGGTTCGAGCGGCCTGGCCCTGGCGGCCTTCGGCCCGCTCCTTTCCGCCTGTGGCTGGAAGCCGCTTTATGGGCAGGCGAGCACCGGCCCGCGTAGCAATGCCACGGTCGATGCCAATCTGGCCGCGATCGCGGTCAAGGAGCCGTTCTGGGAGCGCGATGCTGCCCCCTTCGGCGATTTCAGCCAAGGTGGCCGCGCCAAATATGATGCACGCACCTCGCAAATCCTGCACAACGCGTTGCGCGACGGCCTTAACCCCTATGGCCAGCCTGCGGCACCCGCTTATTCGCTGGGCATCAAGCTCAAGGAATCGATCAACCGCACCATTACCGCAGATGGTGGCAACGCACGGCGTGAAGATCTGACGCTGAAGGCGACCTTTGTCCTGGCCGACGCAAAAGGCAATGAGCTTATGAAGGATTATGCCCGCTCGATCCTTGCCTATGTCGTGCTACAGGATCCCTATACTGATCTCGAAGCGCGTAACGACGCGCGCGACCGCACGGCACGTCAGCTCGCCGAACAGATCAAGCTACGGATCTCGAGCTATTTCGCGGCGCATGGGTGAAGCTGTCATCGCTTCCCTCTCACCCTGGCCCTCTCCCGCAAGGGGAGAGGGAATGAGGTGCCGATGGCAAGATTTATTGGAACGGAAGATTATTGCAGCTCGTGCGCCAAGCCCTTCTACCCTCGCGGGACAGGGGTTGGGGTGAGGGGGGAGCAGCAACCGGTCGAGCCCCTCCAGGCGCGCTCATGAAGCTCGACAAACACCCGCTCGAGAAATTCCTGAAAGACCCGGCAAGTAATGTCGCGGCGGCCCTTGTCTTCGGTCCCGACGAGGGCATGGTACACGAGCGCGCAAACCTCATGAGTCGCGCCGTTTTGGGCGAGGCCAGCGATCCCTTTCGGCTGACTGAGCTCAGCGGCGACGAAATCAAGGCGGACCCAGCACGCCTCATCGACGAAGCACGCGCCATTGCCATGATGGGTGGGCGCCGCGTTGTACGTGTGACACGCGTGAGCGACCAGCATGAGCCGACCTTTGCCGCCTTCCTCTCCGATCATCAGGACAGCTCGCACTGTCTCGTCGTCATCGAGGCCGGCGATATCGGTGGTAAATCCTCACTGAAGCGTCTTTTTGAAAATGCACCACACGCTATCGCGATTGCCTGTTATCGTGACGAGGCAGCAACGCTCCCGGCGCTGGTGACGCAGCATTTGAAAGCTGCCGGGCTCGATATCGATCGCGATGCAGTCGCCTACCTTGCCGCTAATCTTGGTGGCGATCGCGGTATCACGCGTGCCGAGCTCGACAAGCTCATCCTCTACATGGGCTCGATGAATCAAGGTGAAAGGAAGAAGATTAGCCTCGAAGACGCCATGGCCAATATCGGTGATCAATCGGCGATCGGCCAAGACGATCTTTGCAGTGCCATTGGTCTTGGCGACCTCAAGAACCTCGAGCGGCAAATCGAGCGTAATCTCGCTGAGAGCAACGAGATTTCCCTCATCCGCGCCGTGTCTCGGCATTTCATGAAGCTACATCAGGTGACGGCCAAGATGGCGCGGGGTGACTCACTGGAAGCAGCGATCGCCGGCCTCCGGCCGCCGATCTTCTGGAAAGCCGTTGACGGCTTCAAAGCGCAATGCCGCCGCTGGCCAGCCGATGTGATTGGCCAGGCGCTTTTTCGCCTTACCGAGATTGAGGCCGAGGCGATGCGTCAGCATCACTTCGCCGACACGCTCACGCGCCGTGGTCTGATGGAAATCGCTGCCATGGTGGTGAAGCGGTAAAATTGCCTTTCGCGACTATGTATGCCCAAGGATGTTAAGCCTAAATAGATGCGTCGCTACATATTTGTGATAGACCGATGTAAGCCCTGATATTTTCCGTACACGGGGACGAATCCCAGCGCTCGGGTGAGGCATATTTGCAGCGCGGTGCGGCCATCATACCGGCTATGACCGTATTGCTTCTACCAACCATCTAGCCCCCAAAAATTTAAAGAAACTTAAAACAGCTCGCATCGTCAAAGCGAACGTGCCGACAGATTTCGGGAACAGCGGTGCCAGCATCACTGAATCCAGCACCATGTTGCGTAAATCGCGCGGCATGTCAGTCCGACGGCACTCGCTTTCGCGATGCACGCCCACCAGGTAGCGATTCCCGCCTGGCGGTGGCAGCGCCAGCAGGTGGCACCGGTGGTGCCCCTGCTGCAGCGGGTCGGTCGGTGAAGGCTACTTCCTTTTTTGTAACACCCGATTCTTACACTCAGACGAAAAGATGGCGCGAACTTCTCGTCATGCACTCGCGCGCTGGTCGGTTGCGACGACTGAGATGATGCGCGCTGATGGCGCATGCTGTCGCGCTTTGCCCTTCTTGTCATTTTAGTCGCTTGTTCGACATCGGTCGCGCGCGCCCATGTCGACACCGACAATCGGTACGAATGGTCCATCCTCGATGTCATCGATGGAGATACACTGAAAATTTTCTTGCCCGGCTTACCGCCAGAATTGCAGCCGTTGAAAGTGCGTGTGCGCGGCATTGACACGCCCGAGCTTCACGGGAAATGCGCAGCCGAGAAAGCCGCAGCGCGCAAAGCCAGCGCCTTCACCAGGCATCTTGTGGATGCCGCAAAGGCGGCCGAAAAGCCAATCTACTTCTCGAAGATTGATTGGGATAAATATGGTGGGCGCATCGATGCCGATGTCGTCATTGACGGCCGCAGCCTTGCCGACATGCTGGTCGGCGCCGGTTTGGCGCGCCGCTACAAAGGTGGCAAGCGCGGCATCTGGTGCGCGGGGAAAATCCCGTAAATGGCAGCGGCACGTATCTGCAATCAACCGATCTCGTTATCGCAGCCTCGTCACCGCAGCTTTTCGATGATGTCGTCGAGCTGATCGAGGCTTTTGTAATAGAGGGTGATGCTGCCGCCCCTACCGTTGAAATCGATCGCGACCTTGAGGCCCAGCCGGCTTGCAAGATCATTTTCGAGCGCTTTGGTGTCGGCGTCTTTTTCCTTCGGCGCCTTTTTCGCTTTCAGTGTCTTCAGCAGCGATCTTGGTTTGTAGTTCTCAGCAAGCTTTTCCGTCTGTCGCACATTGAGGCCTTGTGCGACCACTTCAGAAGCAAGGCTCACTGGGTCGGAACATTTGAGTAGCGCCCTGGCGTGACCGGCCGTCAGCCGGCCGTCGGACAGCATCGAGCGCACAGGTGCTGGAAGATCCATGAGGCGCAGCAGATTGGCGATCGCGGGGCGTGACTTGCCCATACGCTCAGCGAGTTGCTCTTGCGTGTATCTGAACTCGTCCATTAAGCGACGATAACCTTCCGCTTCTTCGAGCGGATTGAGGTCCTGACGCTGAATATTTTCGATCAGTGCGATCTCAAGCGCGTCACGATCGCTGAGTGATTTCTCAACGATCGGCACCTCGTGAAGCTGTGCCAATTGGGCAGCGCGCCAGCGCCGTTCGCCAGCGATGATTTCAAATGCGCCCTTGGCTTTAGTTGGATGCGACCGTACGAGGATCGGCTGCAGCACACCGTTGCTGCGGATGGATTGCGCGAGATCTTCCAGCGCCTGCGCGTTGAAGGCACCGCGCGGCTGGTACTTGCCGGGATGCAGGAGCTCAATCGGCACATGGCGCTGGCCGGTCAGCAGTGCCGCGGTCGCACCCGCCGCTGGAATCGTCGTCGCCATCACCACCGGGTCATTTCCCAGCAGCGCCGACAGTCCACGTCCTAGATGTTTCTTTGCCATGTCTTCTTCTCTACTCGGCTCTCATCTTCAGTTCTCTAACCCCGCTCCCCGACCATCCCCTTCAAGGGGGAGGGAGTTTCTACCCAGTGATCGTGGTGACCTTATTCTAGTTCTCTCCCTCCTTGAGGGGAGAGCTAGAGAGGGGGTATCTCTCAGCTACTCAGACTCTCACGCCACCTTTAGTGATCTGCCTGCGAGGCCCTGTTCTCGGCGCAACAATTCCGAGGCTAGATGGATATACGCTTGGGAACCGGCACAGCGGATATCGTAGAGCAAAGCGGGCTTGCCGTAAGACGGCGCCTCGGCGATGCGCACGTTGCGCGGGATCGAGGTGTCGTAAACTTTGGTGCCGAAATGGGCGCGCACGTCGGCAGCGACCTGTTCATTCAAGCTTGAGCGCTTGTCATACATGGTGAGCACGACGCCTTGAATCTCGAGCACGGGATTTAGATTCTGCTTTACACGTTCAACTGTCTTGATCAGCTGCGAAAGGCCTTCCAACGCATAAAACTCGCATTGCAGAGGCACGAGCACACAATCAGCCGCGACCATGGCGTTCAAGGTGAGGAGCGAGAGCGACGGCGGGCAATCGATAAGGACAAAGTCATAGATGAGGCTGGTCGCCGCCAGCGCGTCTCTGAGACGATACTCACGTCGCTCTAAATCGATGAGTTCAATTTCAGCACCGGCGAGATCCGGCGTCGTCGGCACGATCGACATGCCAGGAACGATGGTGGGTTGGGTTGCGGCAGCAATCGCGGCCCCATCGACCAGTACTTCATAGGTGCCCGTTTCCCGCTGCGCGTTCTCGAGGCCAAGCCCAGTCGACGCATTACCTTGGGGATCTAAGTCTATTATAAGGATTTTTTTCCCACAGGCGGCCAGGGCCGTTGCCAGATTGACAGCCGTCGTGGTCTTCCCGACGCCACCTTTCTGGTTCACCACAGCCATAATCCTGGGCTGCAAATTGCCCGTACTCAAATGAGCCCCCTACGTTCGATTGTGGAAAGCTTCAGAATAACACCGCTGGCATCCGTGAGACTGCCATGACGTTCCACCGCCATATTCCAGGAGCGCTCCGCCAGGGTCAATTCATCTTCGGCCTTGGCGCCCTTGAGAAAGAGACAGGTTGTCTGCGGGGTAAGATAGGGCTGTGCCCAAAGGAGCAGCTGGTCGAGGGTGGCGAGCGCTCTTGCAGTGACGATGGGCGCCTTCCAGGCAGGTGCCGCCTCAATGCGGATTGTGTGGACCTTCACCCGGTCGCTCACCCCGATTTGCCGTGCACATTCCAGCAAAAAAGCGCCTTTTCGCTGATCGGAATCCACCAAATGCACCTGGCGCTCTGTCATCATAGCGAGGATGAGGCCCGGAAAACCGGCACCGGAGCCTAGATCGGTAATGGGATCATTACCTCTCGGCAGCAGCGGCAAGAGCTGCGCGGAATCCAAGAAATGCCGGCGCCACAGCTCTTGCAGCGACTCTTTTGCCACCAGATTGATCTTGGCCTGCCACTTCCGCAGCAAGGCGTCGTAGAGCTCCAACCGGGAAAATGTTTCACGTGAAACATTGTGCCCGAGACGATCCATTGCCGCTGCAAATTGAGTGGGGGTCATCGTGTGGCGACCCCCTCTCCCTGACACTCCCCCACATAGGGGGGAGGGAATCTAAGCGAGACTCCGAGCGCCTGAAAATTCCCACTGATCAAGCGCTGTGCCGATCCGCTTTCTGGCGACGCACATAGCGCAGCAAGACGGTAAGCGCGGCGGGGGTCATGCCGGAAATGCGGCTCGCCGCACCTAACGACGTGGGTCGCGTCTGTTTAAGTTTCTCGCGCACTTCAGCCGACAGCGACGCGACTTGGTCGTATTCGAGATCTTCCGGTAGTCGCAGGGCCTCATCTTTTCTGAAGGCAAGAATGTCGGCATCCTGTCGCTTCATATATCCTGCATAACGGCCGTCAATCTCAATCTGCTCGGCGATTTCCGGTGCGAAATCGGCAAGTTCCGGCCAGATTGATGCGAGGCGGGCAAGATCAATCTCAGGGTAAGCCAGCAGCCCCATTGCTGTCCGGCGCTGACCGTCTTGATTGACGCTGAGACCCTGACGCGTGAGCTCACTGGGCGTCGCAGAGATCTCTGCCATGCGGGCGCGCGCGTCGACCAAGGCCGTCATCTTCGCAGAAAACGCCATTTCGCGGGACTTTCCAACGCATCCCCAGGCAATGCCCAAAGCGGTCAGACGCTGATCGGCATTGTCCTGCCGCAGCTGCAAGCGATATTCGGCGCGGCTCGTGAACATGCGATAGGGTTCGGCCGTTCCACGTGAAACAAGATCGTCAATCATGACGCCGATATAAGCGCTGGCCCGATCGAGGGTGACACCCGTAGCTGCGCCACCAGCCAATCGCGCGGCATTTAAGCCTGCCATCAAACCCTGCGCCGCGGCCTCTTCATAGCCTGTCGTGCCATTGATTTGCCCAGCGAGGAACAGGCCAGACAATGCCCGCAATTCCAAGGTTGGCTTCAGCGCCCTGGGATCGACGAAATCATATTCGATGGCATAACCGGGGCGCAGCATGACGGCATGCTCCAACCCGGCGATCATCTTTAAAAATCCCGCCTGGATCTCTTCTGGCAGCGATGTCGAAATACCGTTGGGATAAACGGTATCGTCATCTAGCCCTTCCGGCTCCAAGAAAATCTGATGCCGGTCCTTTTCAGCAAAGCGCACCACCTTATCCTCGATGGACGGGCAATAACGGGGCCCTGTCCCTTCGATCTGGCCGGAATAGATCGGCGCTAAGTGAAGGTTGTCGCGGATCAGCTGATGCCCGGCCTTGCTGGTATAGGTAATGCCGCAGGCAATCTGGGGCGTTGTGATGTCCCGCGTCAGATATGACATCGGCACGGGTGGATTGTCGCCCGGCTGAGAATCCAGTGATTTCCAATCGATCGTGCGCCCGTCGAGACGCGGTGGTGTGCCGGTTTTGAGGCGCCCCATGGGCAGATCGAGGCGCTTGAGCGTTTCGGCGAGTTTAACCGATGGGGCTTCGCCGACCCGGCCAGCTGCGTGACGTTTCCCGCCACAATGAATGAGTCCATTCAGGAAAGTGCCAGTCGTTATTACCACAGCGCCACAGGGAAACCGTGCGCCGGCCTCCGTAATGACGGCGGCCACGCGGTTATTGGTACCGATCTCCACATCGGCGGCGGCACCCGCGAGAATGGTCAGATTTGACTGCGCAGCAAGGAGCCTCTGCACCGCTTGACGGTATAGCTTGCGGTCGGCCTGGGCACGCGGGCCACGGACAGCTGGGCCTTTCGACTGATTCAGCATGCGAAACTGAATGCCACCCTGGTCGATGGCCCGTGCCATGATGCCATCAAGGGCATCGATCTCGCGCACCAGATGACCCTTGGCGAGACCGCCGATGGCCGGATTGCACGACATTTCACCAATTTTGAGCGGGTCGTGGGTGAGGATCAGAGTCCGAGCGCCGAGGCGTGCGGCGGCTGCGGCGGCCTCCGTTCCAGCATGGCCGCCACCAACCACAACAACGTCAAATGTGCCTTCAGAATCCATGTTTCACGTGAAACAACTTCGTATTTTCCATATACTTCAATAGCTTGTATATTCCTACTTACCGATGCAGAATTCCCGAAAGATCAAATCAAGAACATCATCGACTTCCACCCGGCCCGTGATGCGGCTCAGAGCCTGAACCGCGAGGCGTAAATC
>CAYOYT010000022.1:0-14644 GCA_964408245.1 uncultured Dongia sp.
GGTCCAAACCGCTTGCGCTTTGTTGGTGACCGCGGACACATCATGCCTGCCTTGACAACGACTCAGCCGCCGGGCCAATCGGAGAACATGCGTATTCTGGGTCTCACCGGTTCTATTGGCATGGGGAAATCGACCGCGGCGGCGATTCTGCGGAGCCTGGGCCTACCCGTCCACGATGCCGATGCCATCGTCCACACGCTTCTCGCCCAGGGCGGCAAGGCCGTGACGGCGGTGGAAAAAGTCTTTCCCGGCGCCATCAAGGACGGTGCTGTCGATCGTGAGGCGCTGGGCGGCAGGGTCTTTGGCAACCAGGTTGCGTTAAATCGATTGGAGGCCATCCTACATCCACTGGTTCGCCGGGCGGAACGTGATTTCCTGCAGGCTTGCCGGCAGGAGCGGCACGAGGTGGTCGTGCTCGACATTCCCCTGCTCTACGAGACCGGCGGCGAAAAGCGCTGCGATGGCGTCGTCGTCGTCACAGCGCCACAATTCCTCCAAACTCAGCGAGTAATGAAGAGACCGGGCATGACGTCTGAGCGCTTCCGCCAAATCCTCGCCAACCAGATGCCGGATGCCGAAAAACAGCGTCGCGCGGATTGGGTGGTCGATACTGGGCTTGGACGTCGCCCAACCTTGGCCGCCTTGGTCAAGATCGTGCGAGAGCTGAAATCGGATCGATTTAATCGATCATAATTCTGGAATTGACCGAACAAAGCCGATGATTGGTGTTTTTGATTCCGGCCATGGCGGCCTCACCATACTTGATGCCCTGCATCACCGCTTACCGCGCCAGGGTTTCATCTATCTCGGCGATCACGGCAACGCGCCTTACGGTCAGCGTTCCGCGGACGAGATCTATCAGCTGACGCAAGAGGGGGTCGCAAATCTCTTTGCCCTTGGCTGCACGTTGGTGGTGCTTGCCTGCAACACGGCGGCGGCCGTCGCCCTGCGGCGCCTACAGCAGGAATGGCTGCCACAGCATTTTCCCCAACACCGATGCCTTGGCGTTCTCGTCCCCATGATCGAGGCGATCGCTCACAATCCCTGGCATGCGCAAGCCGGCGCCAGCGATTGGGCTCGAGCGCCGGAAACGCTGGCGGTTTTCGCCACCCCAGCCACCGTGACCTCCGGCGCTTATGTGCATGAGGTGGAGAAGCGCGCGCCGCGCGTGCGAATCTTTCAGCAAGCTTGCCCGGATCTGGCCGGCCGCATCGAAGCCGGCGCAGATGATGGCGAGCTCGCGGCGATGGTGGCTCGATATGTGGCCGAACTACTGTCTCAGCTGAACGGCAGTCCTCTCGACAGCGTGGTGCTCGGTTGCACGCATTACCCGCTGGTCGAGCATTTCTTCCGCGCTCATCTGCCGCAGAATGTCCGCATCCTGTCGCAGTCCTTGCGCGCGGCAGAGGCACTCACCGCCTATCTCTTCCGCCACCCAGAGATGAAGCGATTCGGTAACCCACCAGCTGAGATCCGCGCCTATACGACCGGCGATCCAGGATCGGTTGCCCAGCTTGCCAGCCGGTTCTTTCCCCGGCATCTTCACTGGCAGAACCTGCCGACTCACACCACCCGGATCAAACACCATGCGTGAAATCGTACTCGACACCGAAACCACCGGCTTCGATCCGGTGACCGGCGACCGCCTGGTCGAAATTGGCTGCATCGAGCTGGAAAATCACATCCAGACAGGCCGCAATTTTCACCGCTATCTAAATCCGGAACGCGAGGTGCCGGATGCGGCCTTCCGCATTCACGGCCTGTCGACCGCCTTCCTCGCCGACAAGCCGAAATTCGCGCAAGTCATCGATGAGTTTCTCGCATTCGTAGGTGACGCACCCCTGGTCTTCCACAACGCCGAATTCGACATGAAGTTCATCAATTACGAGCTTGAGAAGAACGGCAGAAAAGCGATCCCCTTTCAGCGCGCCATCGATACGGTGAAGATGGCACGCACCAAGTTTCCTGGTTCGCCCGCCTCACTCGATGCGTTGTGCAAGCGCTTCAACATCGATAACTCGAATCGTACGTTGCATGGCGCCCTGCTCGACGCGCAGCTTCTCGCCGACGTCTACATGGAGTTGCTGGGCGGCCGTCAGACCGGCCTTGTGCTGGCCGCCGATGACGTCACCGCCACCGTTGATCTCAACTTCGCCAAACGCGCGACGCTCGGCAACCGCCCCTTGCGCACGCCGCGCCTCCATGCCGCTAGCCCAGAAGAACTGGACGCCCATAAGAGCTTTATTGCCAAGCTCAAAGATGCGATCTGGCTGCAGTAAGAGCTCCTCTCCCCAAAGGCGTGAGGGGCTGCTCAGTTGTGACTCTCTTGCCCCACGACGTGGGGAGAGGGTCGGGGTGAGGGGTCTTCACGCCTTCCACGGATCGTAGGTCCCGAAGGACCACAGATGGCCGCCGCAATCGCGCACAGAATATTCGCGGGAGCCATAGGGCGTGTCAGAAAGAGGGCGCACGATGTCGGCGCCAGCTGCCTTGGCTTGCGTGAAATGCGCCTCGATGTCATCGACGCAGACATAGACGCCCATCGGCTCCGTGCACCACGGATTGCTCTCTTCCGGCGGACGTGAGCCGCCGAACATGATCATGGCATCGCCCTTCTTCATCTCGACATGGACGATATTGCCGGCATCGTCCTTGTGCACAGCATGCGGTTCAAAACCGAACGCCGCCTTAAGCCAATTGAGCGCCGTTGGCGCATCGTCATATTTGATGGCGGGAAATAATTTGGCTGGCATCGTATTCTCCTGTTGGGGGTGGTGAGCAAATGTTAGTCGCGTTAGCTGGTTCCGGTCTTGGACAAATTTTCTCTCGTCACAATGATCTCGGACGCAATACCGCTAGAGTTCTTCATCCACCAGGATAACATGGAGCTTCTTCGGGCCGTGAGCGCCCATGAGCAGGATCTTGCCGATATCGGCACTGCGCGACGGCCCGGTCACGAAATTGACCGTGCGTGGCAGGCCGCCATCAGGGCCACGTGTCACACGGGCCAGCGCATCCTCATAGGTGCCGACAATCTGGCTCCTCGAAACGACAACCACGTGCTGGTCGGGCAGGAAATGCAACGTCGTCGGCGTCTGATCCGAGGATTGCAAGATCACGGTGCCGGTTTCCGCCACGACGGCCACGGCCGGCGTGACACTGGTCGGATCATTGCCGTGGGAGCGCCCGGATGAGATGTCGAGCAACGGCACCTTATCCCAGGGAAGGGAACTGACGCGTCGGTCGGGCGAAAGGCGGATACGTGCCTCAGCATTGCTGGCGGCCAGATACTTCTGGACCGCCGCCGGCACATCGTCACGGCTTTTTACCTCATCGAGCGTCGCCTTCGCGGCGAGAAGCTGCGTGTAGAAAAGATCAACGAGATCGACGCCTGGCGCAGAGCCCCGTGCCGGAATGATCGGTGCTGGTTTTACCGGTGCTGGCGTGCCATGGCGTCGTGCCGCCTGCCGCGAGATGCCGGCCTTAATCGAGGCCAGCATACGGTCCCGACCCGTGCCGGTCGTCATGAGCGACCGCCCTTTTTCTCTTTCCAGAGATCATGGAAAGTCTTGCCCTGTGGAGCGGGGAGATCGCGGTGCTGGGTCCAGCCAAACGCCAAGGGTGCGGTGGCCAAGCGACCGCGTGAGCCGGCCAGATCCTTCAACATGCGGGCGCCAATTCTGGTCGCCAGGCGGTAGAGCTTGGGCCGCCGCGCGATGAACGCCCATAAACGTAAGCCCGATCGTTCCGTCCGTGGTGTGAGGGCGCGGGTGAATTCTGTCTCTCGCCAATGGCGCAGCATTTTAGGGATCGGGATGCGCATGGGGCAAACCGATTCGCAGCGCCCGCAAAGGGTTGATGCGTGAGGAAGGGGCCGCGCGTTCTCGACGCCGACGATGGCGGGGGTGAGCAATGAACCGATAGGGCCGGAATAAACCCAACCATAGGCATGGCCGCCGACCGAATGATAGACCGGGCAATGATCGAGGCAGGCACCGCAGCGGATGCAGCGTAGCATCTCCTCGAATTCGGTGCCCAGATAAGATGAGCGCCCGTTATCGATGAGGATGACATGAAACGCCTCTGGCCCGTCTAGGTCATCAACGCGACGCGGCCCACTGGAGAAGGTGGTATAAACGGATTGCTCCTGGCCCGTCGCTGAACGTGCCAAAATACGCAGCAGAGTCATAGCGTCGTTAAGGCTCGGGACAACCTTCTCAATCGAGGCCAGCACGATATGGATGCGCGGCAGCGTCTGCGTCAGATCGCCATTGCCTTCATTGGTGACGATGGTGGTCGCACCCTCATCCGCGATAAGAAAATTGGCACCCGTGATGCCGACATCGGCCTTCAGAAACCCAGCGCGCAGCCTCTCGCGCGCCTCGGCCATCAAAGTGGCGGCGTCATCGAGATTACGATTGGGGTCAAGATCGCTATGCGCCTTGCGGAACGTCTCCTCGACCTGCGCTTTGGTGACATGAAGTGCTGGGCCAATGATATGGCTTGGGGTCTCTTCTCGTAGCTGAATAATATATTCACCAAGATCGGTTTCGACCGGTTCGATTCCATGTGCGAACAAGAAATCGTTGATGCCAATTTCCTCACCGATCATGGTCTTGCCCTTGGTGACGGTCTTTGCGTTCACCTGACGGCAGATCTCTAGCACCTGGGTACGCGCCGATTCACCGTCCGGGCACCAATGGACATGACCGCCACGGGCTACCACCGATTGCTCGAATTGCAGCAGGTATGTATCGAGATTGGCGATGACATGGTCTTTAAGATCGCGGGCGACATCGCGCAGGCGCTCGAATTCTGGCATCTTAGCGATAGTGTTGAGACGCGTCTGAATGGAATGAGCACGCGCGATACCCAGCGCCTCCTGTAGCGGTGCATCCTTCAAGGCATCGGCCGCATTGTCCTTGAAAGCATTGCTGGTGGGCAACATGGTCATGAGCCCGGCGCCTCACCGATCGCTGGCTCATCGATCATGCCAGCCAGGATCTCGGCGACATGGCGCACGTGTACGTGCGATCCGTCGCGCCGCATTTTGCCGGCAAGATTCATCAGGCATCCCATGTCGCCGGCCAGCAGCAAATCCGCACCGGTGGCATGGATGGCTGCCACTTTTCGCGCCACCATGGCATTCGACACATCTGGAAACTTGACGCAGAAGGTACCACCGAATCCACAGCAGGCATCTGTCTCCTGCATCTCAGTGAGTTTGAGGCCGAACACCTTTTCGAGCAAGTGACGCGGTGCCGATTTCACATTCATCTCACGTAAGGAGGAACATGAATCGTGATAAGTGCAGTGACTGCTGAGCCTGGCACCAAAATTGATCTTGTGACATTGTTCGGCAAGGAATTGCGTGAGCTCGAAGGTATGCGCGGCCAAAGCCAATGCCCGTGGCGCCCAATCTGCATCCTCGGCTAGCAGTTGCGGATAATGATGCTTGATCATACCGCCGCAGGAGCCGCTCGGGGCGACGATAAAGTCAAATCCCTCAAATGCGGCAATGGTCTGCCTCGCTAATGCCATCGCCATGTCGCGATCGCCGGAATTGTAGGCGGGCTGGCCGCAGCAGGTCTGCGCCTCCGGGACATAGACGTCGCAGCCAGCCTCTTCCAGGAGCTTTACCGTGGCGAAGCCGACACTCGGACGAAAGAGGTCGACCAAACAGGTGACGAAAAGGGCAACCTTGGCACCCGGCTTGAAAATTGGCGGCGTGGATTCGAGCTGGACCGTTTCAGGCGGGCTGGACACGCATACTCACTTCAAGCTGCTCACGATATCGACGACCTGTGGTGTTTTGCGCGCCGCAACGCTGGCTGGCAGAAGCAGGAACCATTGCCCCGGATTCTTCATCGCACCGGCGAAGGTGAGGGCCTCCTCGCCGCTGCCCCAAAAAAAATCGCCGCGAACCGGACCTTTGATGGCGGTGCCCACGTCCTGCGCTAGCATCAAACGCCTCAGGGGCGATCCCTTTTTGATGGCGCCATGACTGACCGGCCAGGTTGTATCGAGCCAGAGCGGCAGACCCAGCGGCACAAAAGCCGGATCGACAGCAAGACTGCGACCGGCGGTAAGCGTCACACCCATGGCGCCGACCGGGCCGTTTTCCTTGATCTCGTGAAAGAAGATGAAGCGCGGATTGCGATTCATCATCACGCGCGCCTGCGCTGGATTGGCGCGGAGCCAGGTACGGATCGATTGCATCGAGGCACTCTGCCTGTCGATGATGCCTTCCGCGATCATCAGTTTGCCGATGGCCACAAACGCCTGGCCATTGTTGCCGGCATAACCGACGCGAATTTCTGAGCCATCCGTTAGTCGAACGATGCCAGAGCCCTGGATCTGCAGGAAGAACGCGTCGACCGGATCTTTCACCCAAAGGAATTCGAGCCCTTGGCCGCGCAAGCCACCAGCTTCGATCTCCGCCCGCGTCAAGGTCGTCGGCGATTTCGGCGCCCGATAGAGAGGATATTTATGGAGCGAATCCGGTTTGCGCGACGCCTCAAGCTCCGCCTCGTAATAGCCGGTGAAGAGCCCCATTGTACCACGCACGTCTTCTGCTTGGAATGGCACGAACCAGCGCTCAAAGAAGCTCTTAAGTGTGGCCGCGCTGGTGCCGGCAGGCAATCGCCAGGCAGCCGCACAAGGCGCCTGCCAATCGCTGGCATTGCCCGCCAGGGCATTCGGCCCTATCGGCGCATCATCCGATTGCTTGCCAATCGCCTTGCAGGAATTAAGCAACGCCGGCAGCACGCCCTCCAATCCGTCCTCGCCCCAACCGGGCAGCAAGGCATAGCTGGCGGGACTTACCTTAATTTCAGGCAACACTTCAGGCGGCGTGCAAGCGGCGAGAAACGAAAGAGCAAGGATGGAAAAGATTCGTGTCGCGCCGATAGCAAGCTTCGTTATGGCCCGCCGTCGCGAACCGCAACGCGTGGCGCAAGAGCCTTCAACCATTGCCAGATCAGCACTACACGCAGCGCCTATTTTATCGATCCCCCACATCTACAAATTGCTTCCCCCGAAGCTTGAGGCGCCCTTAGGTCGGCTGGTCCGTCTGCACTAATTGCCAGTTAGGATCGCGCGAACTCGTATCGCGCGCAAAGGTCCAGATGTCGATGATACTGTCCACATGGTCGGCGTCACCTTCGATCACAGTGCCTTTCGCATCCTCCGTGACGCTGGTCTGTTCGCTGACCAGTTTTAGCGTCACGCGCGCCTCCTTGCCAACAAGCTGGGCAGCGACAATCTGCGCTTGGGTGATGCCGATGATGACCGTCTTCTGCTGCCAGCCTTTGGCCTGACGATCGGCGATAGCGGCGGCGAAGCTCTCATAGAGGCTGTGCGCAAGCAGTGGCTGCAGCGGCTTGGTCTCACCGGCGACAAAGGCCTGGAGGATCATGTCGAAGGCAATCTTGGCGCCGCCAATGAAATCAGCTGGATCGAAGCTGGAATCGACCTTGGCGATGGCGGCAAGCCCGTCGCGCACATCGTCCGGCGCACGCGCAATATCTGCCTCAACCTGACGCCGGTCGCGCGGCGACATACCGCTACGGCCGCTATAATCGCGCGCAGATCCAGCACTGGCCGGTTCCGCCGATGTTTCAAGCTCGGGCCGGGCCCCGCTTGGACGACGTGAACCGAGGAGGATTGGGGCATCTGCTTCATCACGATTCTTGGCGCCGCCTTGCCGGCGGGCGGCCACATCCTTGGGATCGGGACGCGCGATAGGATCGACACGACGTTCATTGCCGGTCCGGCGCCCCAGCACGGAATACAGTTTCCAACCCAGGACCACGGCAACGACGGCGAAAAAGACGATATCAAGATGCTGCAAGAACCCAAATCCTCATTACCTGGGAGGCATGCACGGGGCTGATCTTGCACCGCCGGCACCCGGCCACCAACTAGTCACTCGTTAAACCTACGTCGCCTTAAACCCTTTGGCCGGATATTCGTTCAATGATGGCGGCAGCATGACTGGACCGACACCCCGACCTTCGGCTAAAGCGTGGATACGGCATTCTACATAGGAAGTTGGCCCAGTGACAGCAAGTCGCGATGAAAGTGGGGCCTAAAGGCGAAACGTGATTATATTCTTCCCACGGTACGAAAATGGTTGGTTTCACACGGATTTTGCGAAAAAGATCAAGCTTTGCCCATGATGCGGCTCTTCGTTGTCCTTATTTGCGTCCTGCCACTGCTCGAAATCATGGGTTTTGTCGTGATTGGCGGCCGTATGGGCCTTGGTTTCACGCTGCTGTGGCTCCTGATGGCGGGTATGGGCGGCCTTGCTCTCATCCGGCATGGCGGGCTTAACGCGCTCGTTAAGCTGCAATCCGCGGTGCAGGAGGGTCGCGAGCCCGGCCACAGCCTGATTGACGGCGCGGTCATGGTGGTGGCGGGCTTGCTCTTGATCGTGCCGGGATTTTTCAGCGATTTACTGGCGCTTATGCTGCTACTGCCGACAACCCGCAATTTTCTGCTGCGGCGGGCGGCGCATCATTTTGACACGCGGGTCTATCGCGCCGGTAAAACGGATGCCCCCCGCACAACCGTCATCGACGGCGAATATGAGATCATCGCACCCGAAGAGGACGATGACCAGCCGCGACCAAACCGATCCAACCCTCTCATCATCGACCAGCGCAGCGATAATCCATGATTCTTATCCGCCACGGCCAATCAGAGTTTAACGCCCATCACGATCTGACCGGCCGCGATCCGGGCATTCCCGATCCGCAACTGACCGACTTAGGCCGCCGGCAGGTGGCGGAATCGGCCGTGAAGCTAAAAAGCCATGCTTATCCGATCCGGCGCGTGCTCAGCAGCCCCTATAGCCGCGCCATTCAGACGGCCGAGATCGTTGCCGGCATCTTGGACGTGCCCATCGTCATAGAGCATTCGGTGCATGAGCATGCCTCTTATCAGTGCGATATCGGTACCGCCCGCACCCTGCTTCAGCAACGCTGGCCGCATCTCACCTTCGACCACATTCAGGAAACTTGGTGGCCCAATCTCGACGAGACGCGCGAACAGCTAGAAGCACGCTGCCAGCTGTTCCATCGTTTGGCCGACACTTTCAGCGACTGGCAGCATGTCGCGGTGGTGAGCCATTGGGGCTTTATCCTGCAGCTCACCGGCCATTCGGCCGCCAATGCCGAGCTGGTACCGTTCGATCCCACCAAAGACCGCAAATTGCTGGTCCGCGCATAAGCGCCTCATCCGGCTCACACCTGTAAGATCGGGTTAAAAGCTCTCGTTCCAGGGTCGCAGGTCGATTTCCTGCGTCCAGACGCTGCGGTGCTGCTTGTGAACGCTTAAATAGACATCCGCGATCGCCTGGGGTGAGAGCAGCACGTCATCCTCATTGACCGCCCGCGCACCGCGCGTGCCGGCAATGCCGCCATCGATGATGAAATGGGCGACATGAATGCCTTTGGGGCCTAATTCGCGTGCCATGCTCTGTGCCAAACCCCGTAAAGCGAATTTACCCATGGCAAAAGGCGCCGAGCCAGCAAAACCCTTAATCCCGGCAGTGGCACCGGTGAAAAAGATCGAGCCCTTGCCTTGCGCCAGCATAAGACGCGCTGCGCCCTGCCCCACTAGGAAACCGGCCAAGGCATTGTTGCGCAAGGCAGCCTCGACCTCGTCAGGGTCGATCTCGGTGATCGGCCCGCGAGCTCGGTAACCCGCATTGAAGACGACCAGTTCCGGGATACCAAAATCACGCTCCGCCACGGCGAAAAGGCGCCCAACCGCCTGAGGATTCGCGGCGTCACAGGCAATGGCCCGGGCGCCCAGCTCCGCCACGAGCGGGGCCAGTTTGGCAATATCGCGGGCGACCAAGACCAGCTTCAACCCGTCGATTGCGGCGGCACGGGCCAAAGCCGCGGAAAGGCCGCTGCCCGCCCCGGCAATGATCGCATACCGGTTCATGTGATGGATTTTCCCTTAGCTCGCAGCATCCTGTTCAGATTGCGCAATCCCTGTCTTTGCGGTCAAGCCGGCGCAGATGTTAGCGCGGTCGGACCGCAACGCTTCGCGGTTGCCATCAGACGGTAAAGGGTGGTAGCGGAACGCCGACCTTTTCTTCCAAGTTCGCCTGATAGGAGTATTTCATGACTGACCAGAACCAGAAACCGGCCGAAAACGGTGCCGACACCCAGGCAGATGCCGGCCCGGCTTTGGTGGTTATGCATCAGTATCTCAAGGACTTTTCCTTTGAAAACCCGCTGGGTTCCGATACCCCGGCCTCGCTCAAAGAAGCACCTACCGGCATGATCCGGGTCGACGTACGCGTGAAGCCGATGACTCCGCCGGACATCGAAGTAGTGCTCTTCATGTCGGTCGATGCCAAGGTCGCCGACAAGTCGGTCTATCTCTGTGAATGCGAGTATGCCGGCATTTTCCGTCTGGGCCGCGTGCCGCAGGAACATGTGCTGCCGCTGGTGATGATCGAGGCGCCGCGCCTGCTTTTCCCGTTCGCACGCCAAGTCATCGCCAACGCGGTGGCTGCCGGCGGTTTCCCACCATTGCTCATCAACCCGGTCGACTTCGTCGCCATGTACCGCGAGGACATGCTGAAACAGGCCGAGGCGCAGAAAGTGGCCGAAGCACAAAAGGCGGTCGGCGCCGTCAATTAAATCCGCCTGATCCGTGGCTGGAAAGCGGCGTCTTTCGGAGCTGGAGCTTGCCCTTTGGCAGGCCGTCGCCAGCACCGTGGCGCCGTTAAAGCCCAAACGGCGGAAGAAAGCACCCCCCAAGAACGACGCAGTCGCAACAGAAACCAGAACGGCTGCTTCGAAAGCTTCTGGCCCACAACCACCCGGAAAGCGACCGAAATCGCCCCCGAAGGGGCCGCCGCCAACCGTGAAGAGCGCGCCGTCAGCAGCGCCCAAATTGCCACCGCTCGATCCCAACCCTGCCCCCGGCGCCATGCCCGGGATCGACAAGCGCCAATCGGAACGCTTTCGCCGCGGACAGCTTCTCATCGAAGGCAAGATCGACCTACACGGCCGCACACAGATGGAAGCGCATGACGCACTGCTTCATTTCCTGGAACGAGCGTTTAAGCACGAGAAGCGGATGGTGCTGGTCATCACTGGCAAGGGGATGACGCAGTCGAAATCCGGCATCCTCAGGGCTAATGTACCGCGTTGGCTCAACGAGCCCATTTTCCGGCGCCTGGTTCTTGCGATCTCGCAAGCCCGCCCCGCGCATGGCGGCGAAGGCGCGCTCTATGTGCTGCTGAAGCGGCAGAAATAGCCATCATCCGTCGATATCACGTGTCGAGGAAGTGGATGCCTGGGCACGACGATTATAAAAGTTTCGATATCACTTCCATTTCTGCAGGGTCGCTTCCGCTGCGGCGGTAACGAAGCGCCGGGGCAGGAGGCGCATGGCGATGCTGGCAAGATAATTGGTCGGTCCGACAACGTGAACGCGCGTCTGCCCCAAAGCGCGCAGGCCTTCCTGTGCCACGCGTTCGGCGCTATGCAGGGTTGTCATAACGGGCTTCCCGGCACCGGCGCGTGCAAAGAAGCGCGTCTCGGTGGCACCCGGACAAAGTGCCAGAACATCAACCGGCTCGCGCGCCAGTTCTTCGGCGAGTGCCTCGGTGTAATTCAGCAAGAAGGTCTTGGTGGCAGCATAAGTGGCAAAGAGCGGCATCGGCGCGAAAGCCGCTGTGCTTGCAACGTTGATAATGCCAGCGCGCCGGCCGTTGTCCTTCGCCTGGCGCAGCAGCATGGGCAGCAGCCCCCGCGTGATTTCGACTGGCGCGGCGACATTCACCTGCACCATCTCCATCTCGCGTAATTCGGAGTTATCGATAACCCGGCCCAGTTGGCCGATTCCAGCATTGTTGACAACGAGATCGACCCGTGCCGTTTCGGCAGCACCGATCACGGCATAACGGCCTTCTGGGTCCGTGAGATCGGCAACAAGCGTGCGCACCGGCCGGCCGTTTAACGCCAGCTCCTGCGCCAAAGCATTCAACCTGTCACGATCGCGGCCATGCAGCAGCAAAGCAGTGGCGCGTGGCAATGCGCGCGCAAAGGCTGTGCCGATGCCAGAGGACGCGCCGGTGATGAGTGCCGATTGATAATCCATGATGCTTCCACCGGTACGATTCGGCTTTGAACCTTAAGCTCTTTCGCCGCGTCTTGCCATTGCCGGCGGTCTATGGCACCTCAGCCTCACCTCATCGGCATCGACGCACGAAGGATATTTAACCCATGGCCCAATTCCGCACCCTCGACGACCTTCAATTTTCTGGCAAGCGCGTGCTGGTGCGCTGCGACCTTAATGTGCCGATGAAGGATGGCAAGGTGTCGGATGCGACCCGCATCGACCGCTCGATAGCGACGTTGCGAGAATTATCCGCCAAAGGTGCTAAGGTCATTATCCTCTCGCATTTCGGTCGGCCGAAGGGTAAGCGCGCGGCGGAGTTCTCTCTGCGGCCGCTGGTCGAACCGCTGGCAATGGCTTTGGGCCGGAAGATTGCCTTTGCCGATGATTGCATCGGCAAATCGGCTACCGATGTCGTGGCAGCGCTCAAAAATGGCGACGTGGCATTGCTCGAGAACCTGCGTTTCCACGATGCGGAGGAAGCTAATGACAAAAATTTCGCGGCCGAGCTCGCCAAGCTCGGTGATTTTTATGTCAACGACGCTTTCTCCTGCGCGCATCGCGCTCATGCATCGACTGAAGGTATTGCGCATATTCTCCCTTCTGCCGCCGGTAGGCTGATGCAGGAGGAGCTCGATCATCTAACTGCGGCGCTTGAAAAGCCCCAGCGTCCGGTGACGGCGCTGGTTGGCGGTGCGAAGGTTTCGACCAAGCTGGATTTGCTCGGCAATCTCGTGACCAAGGTCGACAGATTAGTGATTGGTGGCGGCATGGCGAACACGTTTCTGTTCGCACAAGGAATCGAGGTCGGTAAATCGCTGGCCGAGCGCGATCTTGCCGATACCGCCCGCGACATTCTTGCCAAGGCGAAGGCCGTGCATTGCACCATCGTGTTGCCGGTCGATGCTGTTGTGGCAAGCGCGTTCAAAGCGCATGCCGCCAACAAGGTCGTGGATGTGAACGCCGTGCCGGCCGATCAGATGATTCTGGACGTGGGGCCGCAATCCATCGCGGAGATCAACAAAAGTCTCGATAACTCGAAAACCCTTGTCTGGAACGGCCCTCTGGGCGCCTTCGAGACGGAACCGTTCGACAAGGGCACGGTCGCCGTGGCGCGGCATGCAGCAAAGCTTTCGAAGGCCAAGAAATTGCTGTCGGTGGCGGGTGGCGGCGATACCGTGGCAGCCCTTGCCCATGCCGGGGTGGAAGCTGATTTCTCTTACATCTCCAGCGCGGGTGGCGCGTTCCTCGAATGGTTGGAAGGCAAGGAATTACCAGGCGTCACGGCGCTGAAGCGCTAGCGCTAGAGCAGGAATATCGCGGGCCACGGAGGTTGTCGACCATGCCGTTAGATCAACGCAGCAGACCGAAACCGATCCAAAGTGCGGATTTGCCCTGGGAAAATTGGGGGGACGTACCGCGCTTCACATCGCGCTACAAGCATCTCACGCGCGCTGCCTGCGGCGATCATTATCATGTCGGCATGGCAATAGAGGAATTGCCGCCAGGCAGCCGCAGCGCACCGTTCCATTATCATATCTTCGAGGAGGAGCATCTTTTCATCCTTGACGGCACACCCACCTTGCGGCTGGGCGCGACACGCTATCGGATGAAGCCTGGCGATTATGTTTGCTTCCCGGCAGGGCAAAGAGCTGGCCACTGCCTGATCAATGACAGCGACGCGCTGTGCCGCTATATCGTGATCGGCGAGCGCAACCCGAATGAGATTTGCCTCTATCCGGATTCCAACAAAGTGCTGGTGCGCGCACTCGAACGCACCGTACTGGATCTCTCAGCCAGGCGCGCCTATTGGCATGGCGAAGAGACCGGTTTGTCGGCCGACCAGGCCCCGCTGCCGTCGCCGGCACCGGTTCTCGAATCGGCCGAGAAACCTTATCCGCCGATCAATGCGGCGGATCTTGGCTGGGAAACGACGCAGATCGATACTCATTTCGGTGGTCAAGCGAAGCACCTCACCTATAATGCTGTCGGTCGCGACTACCGTGTCGGCGTGATGATCGAGGCGCCGGGGCCAGGTCAGCGTCTCGCGCCGCGCCATTATCACATGGTCGAGGAAGAACAAGCGCTCATCCTGGAAGGCGAGGTCCGGCTATTACTAGGTGATGAAAGCCACGATCTGAAACCGGGCGATTACGTGTGCTTTCCGGCGGGCCTCGACATTGGCCATTCCTTTATGAGTATCGGCAAGAGCCCATGCCGCTATCTGATGGTCGGCGAGCGCAGTCCGCATGACGTCTGCGTTTATCCTGATTCAAATAAGATGGCTTTGAACGTAATGCCTGGCGACAATTCTGTGTTCGATATGTCCGCCCGTCGCCGCTATTGGGACGGCGAAGCGAATATTTAAGCGGCGGTCGCTATCAGCATAAGCCAGCCGGCGCCTGCCGCGACACCCAATGGAATCGAGCGACGACATAGGAAGTAAGCAATGACCGCGACACCGGCGGCACTGAGGCGCATCCATAAGGCCGTATCA
>CAYOYT010000023.1:0-14580 GCA_964408245.1 uncultured Dongia sp.
TCTTAAAGGCGAGCGGACAGAACCACGTCTGCGCGATGTCACTTTGGCCCTGTCGGCTGAGTTACTCGTGATCGGTGGAAAAACCAGCGACACTGCGCAAGGAAAGCGCTTGGCCGAACGAGCTCTTGAGAGCGGGCGCGCGGCGGAGCATTTTGAGCGCATGGTCGTTGGGCTCGGCGGTCCAGTGGATATTATCGACCGGACAGAGCGGCATCTGGCCCAGGCGCCAGTTATTAAACCGTGTTTTGCGGAAAAGGCTGGCACAGTGCGCGTCATGGATACACGAGCCGTCGGCATGGCAGTCGTTGCTCTTGGTGGCGGTCGCACGCGGCCCAGCGATAACATCGATCATCGGGTAGGATTTACCGAAATCGTTGGTCTGGGTGAAGACGTCGGGCCTGATCAACCGATCGCAATGGTCCATGCGGCGAACGGTGCTGCTGCGGAAACGGCGATGGATGTCTTGCGACGCGCGGTGCGCCTCACAGGGGAATGCAGCATAGGCCCAGTAGTGATAGAGGAATTGCGATGAGCGGAAAGCGCGCCTTCATTTTGGTGATGGATTCTTTCGGCATTGGTGCCGCGCCTGACGCCGATCGCTTCGGCGATAGAGGGGCCGATACGCTCGGGCATATCGCGGCCTATTGCATGGATGGAAAGGCCGATAAGGTGGGCCTGCGATCTGGGCCACTCCGTTTACCGCATCTTGAGCAGGTCGGGCTCGGCCTGGCAGCGGAATTAGCAACCGGCCGACTGCCAGCTGGTTTCTCGAAGGTAGCGACATGTGGCGCCTATGGCGCGGCGGCCGAGCTTTCCGCTGGTAAGGATACGCCGAGTGGGCATTGGGAAATGGCCGGCTGTCCGGTGCCCATCGATTGGGGCTATTTTCCAAAAACTGACCCCTGCTTTCCGCCGGCGATCGTTGCTGAACTAGTGTGCAAAGGTGGCTTGCCCGGTGTCATCGGTAATTGCCATGCATCGGGCACCGAAATACTCGATCGGTTGGGTGAGGAGCATATCCGGACTGGCCAGCCGATCTGTTATACCTCGGCCGATTCCGTCTTTCAGATCGCCGCACACGAACAGCATTTCGGCCTCGAGCGATTGCTGGATGTTTGCCAAATCGCTAAACGCTTGTTGGAGCCGCTGCGCATTGCGCGCGTGATCGCCCGGCCCTTCATCGGTGACCGGAAAGGATCATTCAAACGAACGGCACATCGCCGCGATTTTACGACGCCACCACCGGAGCTAACGCTGCTTGATCGATTGCAGACTGCGGGGCGCGAGGTGATTTCTGTCGGCAAGATTTCGGATATCTTTGGTGGTCGCGGGCCTACCCGCAAGGTCAAGGGTGAGGATAATGCGGCTCTCGTCGATGTGACGCTGGAACTGATGGCCAATGCACCGGACGGCAGCCTGACCTTTGCCAATTTCGTGGATTTTGACACGCTGTTCGGTCATCGTCGCGACGTCGCTGGCTATGCCGCGGCGCTTGAGGCATTCGACAAGCGATTGCCGGAATTCCAGGCCGCCATGCGCCCCGGCGATCTGGCGCTTATCACCGCCGATCACGGTTGCGATCCGACCTCTGGTGGGACCGATCATACGCGGGAATTCGTACCAGCGCTGTTTTTCGGGCCAGGAGCACAATCGGGCTCGCTTGGCAAACGCGCGAGCTTTGCCGATATGGGGCAAACCATCGCAAAACATCTTGGCATCGCACCACTTGCCCACGGCACCGCCTGCTTCTGAGGCACTCACGATGGCCGTGGCTCGACGCTTCATCGCTACAGATGCCGGTCTGACGCCGGAAATGCGAGGTGCCTTCGATTCGGACGGTTACCTATTGATCGAGGATTTTGTCCCAGCGGCATTGTGCGATTTGTTGATCGCGCGCGCCAATGAATTAGTGACAGAAGTTGATATAGAAGCACATGGCACTGTCTTCTCAACAAAATCCGTCGCGCATGCCGCAGATCGCTATTTTCGAGAATCCGGTGGTGCGATTCACTTCTTCTTGGAAGAGGAAGCCGTTGATTCAAATGGACGGTTAACGCATCCGAAAGAATTGGCAGTGAACAAGCTTGGACATGCGATGCACGATCTCGTCCGGTCTTCTCGGCATTCTCGCGTCAACCGCGGCTTGCCGTCCTGGCAAAAAGCTTGCTCAGTGATCCTTTGTTGCTGCAATCAATGTATATCTTTAAGCAGCCGGGCATTGGGGGCGAAGTGTCGTGGCATCAGGATTCAACTTTTCTTTATACCGAACCGATGAGCTGTATCGGTTTCTGGTTCGCACTTGAGGATGCTGATAGCTCGAATGGTGGTATGCTTGCAATGCCGGGTATTCATCACGGCCCTTTGCGCAAGCGCTTCCGGCATGCTGATGATGAATACCTTGTCACCGAGACTCTCGACACGACGCCTTGGCCAGATCAACCGTCGGTTGCTCTCGATGCGAAGAAAGGCCCGCTCGTCGTTCTTCATGGCCTGCTGCCACATTATAGCTCGGCCAATCGGTCGACGCGATCACGTCCCGCCTACACGCTACATTGCATTGACGCTGCAGCGCGTTACCCTGCCGACAACTGGCTGCGACGTGGAGCAGCAATGCCCCTGCGCGGATTCTAGGCGGATTTTAGGTAGCGGCTAGGCGGAAAGCTCAACGTTTACGGAACATGGTCGTGAAGGTGGCGGGGCTGTCATAGCCGAGGTCGAGTGCGACATCGTCACCGCCTCGCCCTGCGCAAGGCGCGGCAAATACTGCAAAGAAACAAGCTTGCCGTTGCCACACAGTCTAGTCAGGCGGGAGCCACCCATGCTCCGCGCTCAGTGCGCACACTCATCACGCCATGTACGCCGTGGAGAAGCTGCCCGCGTGCGTGGTGGTGCGGCGTAATCTCATGATACGCCGGATAATTGTTGCCAGAAATGACAGGCCGCTCCGCCTCATCTAGTTCTGCTCCGTGAATATTGCGGGCTATGGCATAATCTCGAAAGAACATGACCCGGTATGAATTGCAGGCTTAACCTAAGCTAGGTATCTTGCTGAAATCCGTCGACTTGTGAGCCCTATATGACTGTCACGAGCTCAGATACCGATTTCTACGAAAGTGCTCGTCGCGAGGAAAAAGCTGCGCGCCGGGTACTTCTTACCATAAGCTTCTGCCACATGCTCAATGATATGATGCAGTCGCTGATCCTTGCCATCTATCCGATGTTGAAGGCGAGCTTCTCGCTGAGCTTCGGTCAGATCGGTTTCATCACACTCACCTTTCAGATCACCGCGTCGCTGCTGCAGCCCTTGATTGGTATGTATACCGACCGTAGTCCGAAGAACTTCTCGCTTTCAGTTGGCATGACCTTCACGCTGGTTGGCCTGCTGCTGCTTGCCCTCGCTAATAGTTATCCAATGGTTCTGGTGGCGGCGGCCATGGTCGGCATGGGATCTTCTGTCTTCCACCCGGAATCCTCGCGTATCGCGAGGCTTGCATCGGGTGGCCGCCATGGCTTTGCGCAGTCGGTATTTCAGGTTGGCGGCAATGTCGGATCGGCGATCGGACCATTGGTTGCTGCTTACGCCATCGCCCCGCATGGCCAGTCGAGCGTTGGCTGGTTCTCGCTTGTAGCTCTGCTGGCCGTAATTTTGCTGGCAACTGTCGGGCAATGGTATAAGGCCCACCGCGCATCCCGCAGCAAGCTGCCCGCACCAGCCGTTGTTAATTCGTTAGCACGCAGCAAGGTCGCGCTGGCCATCGCCATCCTGCTCAGCTTGCTATTCTCCAAATATTTCTACATGGCAAGTATCAGCAGCTATTATACTTTCTATCTGATTGATCGTTTCGGCGTGACGACGCAGGATGCACAGGTCTACCTGTTTATCTTCCTTGGGTCGGCCGCCTTGGGCACGATTCTCGGCGGCCCTATCGGCGATCGTATCGGTCGGAAGCGGGTTATTTGGGGGTCGATTCTCGGCGTACTGCCTTTCAGCTTGATTCTGCCGCATGTCAGCCTCGTTTGGACAATTATCCTTACTATACCGATCGGATTGATCCTTTCCTCTGCCTTTGCGGCCATCGTGGTGTATGGGCAAGAATTGATCCCGGGAAAGGTCGGCATGGTCGCGGGTCTATTCTTCGGTTTTGCTTTTGGCATGGGCGGCATTGGTGCGGCGGTGCTGGGTAATCTTGCGGATGCGACCAGTATCACCTTCGTCTACGAGCTTTGTGCTTTTCTGCCCGTGTTAGGCCTGCTGGCTGTCCTCCTGCCTAATGTCGACAGCCGACTTAGGACGTGATGGCTCTCGTAAACACTGCTCTCATAAATGTGACTGGAGCGTGATGGTGCGCACAAAAGCCGCTGTTGCCCTTGTAACGCGGCCGGGCTAGATCTCTTTCTGCAGGACGAAAGAAATCAAGCGTTGGCCGTTCTAGTTGGCAGGAGACGGGAAAGATGAAGCGAGTTCATTTAGCGGTTGGTGCGGCCTGTTTTACTGTCGCAGCTTTAGCCAGTGCTGCTGTGTTGCAGATGCGTCCGGCCATCGCGCAGGAATCATTTACGGGCTCCTGGGACGTGGTCGATGTGCAGCCTGCGCCTTGGATCCAAGGTAGCTCCACTGACAAGCCTTACGTTAACGAAGAGATAGCGCGTGGCCGCATCACTTTCATGCAGGACTCGGTTCAGGGCCCCGGTTTCCTCGATTGTGACAAAGCTACATACGAGATTAACAAGGTGCCGCTGGAATTTCTATTTCAGGGGGCCCTGACCGATCCGGCGCGGCAGGCTAAGGAGCTTGGCTTCAATGGCGGGGAGATCCTGCAGCTCAGCATGGCCTGCGCCTCCGGTGATGCCGATATCAGCATGGACTTCGATATCCTCAATGAAAACACTGCCGTCTTCGCTCTCGACAACATGATTTATTCGATGAAGCGCGTTAATCCTTAAATGGGTCTTGAAGGGGCATGGCGCCTATTCCAGTGCAGGGCTGGTGACGCCGCTTCGGACACGCTATAAGCTAGGTGGTTGATAGGAAATACGGGCTGCCGATCCTTTGGCGGCCCGTAGTGCTTTGGCAAGATCTTACTCCGACCGGCGATCATGACAATCGATCATAAGGCTGCGGTGCCCGAACAGGTGCGCCTCGAATTCATTGCTCTGCTAGCGCTCACCATGTCCTTGGTGGCACTCGCAATTGATTCCATGCTGCCGGCTCTGTCAGAGATCGCAATAGATCTCGGCGTTACCAATCCCAATGATCGCCAAATGGTCATCACCGTACTATTTGCAGGCTTCGGCATCGCACAGATTCTTTACGGTCCGATCTCGGATAGCGTCGGGAGAAAGCCATCCATCTATGCCGGCTTTGCGATCTTCATTGCGGGCAGCATTCTTGCCATTCTATCCCAGGATTTCACCACGATGCTGATTGGTCGTTTCCTTCAGGGTTTCGGTGCAGCCGGTCCGCGTACGGTGGTGGTCGCGATGGTGCTCGATCCGAACGCAGGCCGTGCCCTGGCTCGCATCCTTTCACTGGTGACAACTGTATTTATTATATTACCGGTGCTGGCGCCGTCACTCGGTCAGGGCATACTGATTGTCGCACACTGGCGCGCTATTTTCTGGATGTTGCTTGTACTCGCAGTCATAACGGCCGTGTGGTTTACGTTGCGCCTTGATGAAACACTGCCGCGCGAGCGTCGCCGCGAGCTATCCTTTATGCGCATCCTGGACGCAATAATAGAAACGTTCCGCACTCGCGTGGCGCTGGGTTACATGACAGCCACGGGGCTGGTCTTCGGTGCGTTCATCGGCTATCTGGCTTCAGCCCAACAGATCTTCCAGGAGATGTTCGGTACGGGTAAGCTGTTTCCGATTTGCTTTGGCACACTCGCCATCACCTTTGGCGCAGCCTCGCTTACCAATGCTAAGCTGGTCATGCGCTTTGGTATGCGTAAGCTGTCGCACCATGCTCTTATGGGTCATACGATCCTGTCACTGATCTTCGTGGCGGTCGCTTTTTATGTCGATGGCAAACCACCATTCCTGTTGTTCATGGCATTTATGATGGGTGTGTTTTTCTTGATTGGCCTACTATTTGGCAATTTCAATGCAATGGCCATGGCACCTCTTGGTCACATTGCAGGAGTTGGCGCCGCTGTTATCGGTATGATGACGACTTTTATCTCAGCAGGCTGCGGCGCCATCATTGGTCGTGCCTATCAAGGTACAATTCTGCCGCTCGCTGTTGGCTTCTCCATGCTCGGCGTGTTGTCACTGTTTGTGACGCGCTGGGCGGATGTCGGCCACGCGGAAGGCACGCACTGACCTTACCGCTGTGCGGCGTGCCGAATTAAGTTAGAAGAAAGATCATAAGACTGCTCAGCTTGGTAGATTGGCGTTTCGCCGCCGATATGGCTAGAGAATAATGTGAAATGCGTGACCTCGAAGCTCTCAGACTGGAAGAGGTTATTCATGGCAAGGTATTGCTGCAGCTTGTGTGGTGGTGGATCTTTGGGATGCGCCAGCGTCACATGCGGCCTGTAATTCTGACCCTCCGGCGGAACACCCGCCCGCACCACGGCCGATTCCACCTTGTCGCGCAGATGGAGCAGCGCCGGTTCTTTTTGAACACCCGCCCAGACCGTCTTCACGCGTCCACCGCTTGCGAAATGCCCCACTTCGGCAAGGCGTAGATGAAAGGTCGGCGCCCGGATGCCGGTAAGAGCCGCGTCGACATAGTCGAGCTCTCGCCCGTCGAGTTCACCGAGGAAGCGAAGCGTAATGTGGTAATTCTCTGGCGGGACCCATTTGGTCGTCGGCAAACCCCCGCCAATCAGGCGCAACTGCCAGCGCACCTGATCGGGCAGCGAAATGGCCACGAATAGGCGCATCACTCACCTACCGAAAAAACCGGCCGAATCGAGCCGTGAGTCATCATAACAGCGAACGCCATTCCCAGCCAACAAGCTCTACAATTCGACCTCAGGGGCAGGGATAGGTATGCTCCCTGTTGATCGCATCAATTTCACCAATCACTTCAGGTGACAACTTAATGGCGATACTAGCGATGTTCGATTCCAGTTGTTGAATCGTGGTGGCGCCGATGATATTGGAGGTTAAAAAAGGGCGCGAATTGACATAAGCGAGTGCCATCTGCGCCGGATCGAACCCGTGACGATTGGCAATGTCGACATACTTTTTGACCGCGCTTTCGGCAATCGACCCGCGATAACGCACGAATTGATGAAAACGGTTCAGCCGGGCGCTGGCTGGCGCTTTGCCGCCGATATATTTGCCGGACAGTATGCCCATGCCGAGCGGGGAGTAGGCAACTAGCCCGCATTGCTCGCGGATTGCAACTTCTGCGAGGCCGACTTCGAAGCTGCGATTGAGCACCGAATAGGCGTTCTGGATCGACTGCATCCGCGGTAAGCCGAGGCGCTCAGATTCTGAAAGCCACCGCATCGTGCCCCAAGCAGTTTCGTTTGACAGGCCGATCGCGCGGATCTTGCCGGCCTTAATCTGTTCGTTCATCGCATCAAGCGTTTCAGCAAAAGGTGTATATATCTCGTCTGCCTTATGTTCGTAGCCGAGGCGTGCCGCGCCGTTGGTGGTACGCTCAGTCCAGTGCAATTGATAGAGATCGATATAATCCGTCTGCAGGCGCTTAAGGCTGGCGTCGATTGCGGTGGCGATGTTCTTGCGGTCGAACAACAGCTTGCCGTCGCGAATATAGGGAAAGCGTTTGTCCGGACCAGCAATCTTGCTGGCGAGGACGATTTTATCGCGCTTACCACGCGACCTTAACCAGCTACCAATAATCGTTTCGGTGGCGCCATAGGTTTCCTCCCGCGGCGGCACGGCGTACATCTCGGCAGTGTCCCAGAAGTTTACGCCGTGATCGAGGGCGTAATCCATCTGCTGATAGCCTTCGGCTTGCGTGTTCTGCTCGCCCCAGGTCATCGTGCCAAGGCAGATAACGCTTACATTAATATCGCTACGGCCGAGACGACGGTATTCCATGGTCGTTCCTCAAATGCTTGAAATTGACTCAAAGATTACCCGCCAGATGCTCGGTCACAGGGACGAAGCTCAGCGCATTTTCGTGCGATTCTGGGCTAAGCATAGGCCGCTCATGGTGCATCCAGCAGGCGGGTGACATAAGGAAGGATGTTCTCAACGATCACGGCCACACCTTCCTTTGTGGGATGCAGGCCGTCGGATTGATTAAGCTCTGGCCGGGCCGCGACGCCATCGAGGAAGAATGGATAGAGCGGCACATCGTGCTGCTCGGCCAGGTCAGGATAAATGGTGTCAAATTGCTGCCGATAATCATCGCCCATGTTCCCGGCAGCCATCATGCCGACCAATAGTAACTTGGCCCCCGATTGCCTGATCGCCCCGATAATGGCGTCGAGATTGGCCCTCGCCTCAGCGGGAGGTAATCCCCGCAACATGTCATTGGCCCCCAGTTCGAGGATCACAACATCAGGTTTATCGGACAACATCCAGTCAAGGCGCGATAGCCCACCCGCGGTCGTATCGCCGGAAACGCCGCCATTGATTACGCTCGCCTCGCGCCCCATCTTCTGCAGGGCCTTCTGCAATTGAGGGACGAAACCATCACCTTCGGGCAAGCCATATCCGGCCGTCAGGCTGTCGCCGAACGCCAGGACCCGCAAGGGGGCGGCCATGCCATTGCCATAATTGGTGGCGAAAAGGGATAAAGCGAGGATGGCAATTGCCAATAGGCGTCGAAACATAGGAAATCCGGGAATTAGCATGATCGAATTATCGCAAGTCGTTCTTAAATTGGGAAGTGCTGCAGGCGAGGTCAATATCCTTAATGGCATCGATCTTCGCATCGGCGCCGGTGAAACGGTAGGTCTCGTGGGTCCGTCGGGCTCTGGTAAGACCAGCCTGATGCTGCTCCTAGCTGGGCTTGAGAGCGCCACCTCGGGGCGGATCAACATTGATAATGCCCAAATTTCAGGCATGCGCGAGGACGATCTCGCATTGTTCCGGCGCAAAAATATTGGCATAGTCTTCCAGTCCTTCCATCTCATTCCGACGATGACGGCAACCGAGAACGTGGCGGTGCCGCTGGAGTTATCCGGCCTCGGCGATGCCTTTTCTATCGCTGAGAGCGCGCTCAAGGAAGTTGGACTCGGCCACCGTCTGACTCATTACCCATCGCAACTTTCGGGTGGCGAACAGCAGCGTGTGGCGCTTGCTCGTGCCATTGCTCCGCGACCAAAATTGTTGCTGGCTGACGAACCCACAGGCAATCTCGATATCGAGACTGGCGGCCGGATTATCGAACTACTGTTCCGCCTTCGCGAGCAGGCGAACGCAACACTTCTCCTTATCACCCACGATCCAGCGCTTGCCAGACGTTGCGATCGGGCCTTGCAAATGGCGGATGGCCGTATCGTCAGTGATGACAGGTTGGCGGCTTAATATCTATGGGTGATGTTTTGCTTGCGCTCAATATTGCACGCCGCGAGCTGCGCGGTGGATTTAAACGTTTTGGCATCGTCATTGCGGCCTTGGCCCTGGGTGTCGGTATCATCGCTGGTATCGGTTCACTGTCAGCAGCAATTGAGGCAGGTTTAGCCAGTGACGCGCGCGCAATTCTCGGTGGCGATGCTGAGTTCCGCTTAGCTTATCGCCAGGCTGACGCTCTTGAGCAAGCAGCGCTTGCGGAAGGTGGTAACGTCTCTCATACCATGGAAATGCGCGCCATGGTGAAGCGCAAGGATGGCGATGGCACGCCGACCCTCTCAGAGATAAAGGCGGTCGATTTCACTTATCCGCTTTATGGTGCGGTGGAGCTGTCGCCTGCCGTTCCGCTGGTGGAAGCACTGGCGCGGCAGAGCGACGGCCACTATGGCGTCGTGGGCGAGCCGGCGTTGGCGGATCGCTTAGGGCTTAAGATTGGCGACATCGTTACTATCGGCGATGCCGATTACCGGCTTACCGCTCTGCTGACATTCGAGCCAGATCGTGGCCTGCGTGGTTTCTCGCTGGGTCCGCGCTTGATGATGACGCCGGAAGCGCTGCAAGATTCCGGCCTGCTGCAGCCGGGGGCACTCGTCTATCATCTCTATCGTGTCGCCTATAAGACGGCTCTCGACGGGCCGGCCTTCCTTGACAAGCTGCGTGACAACCTACCTAAGGCTGGCTGGCGTATTCGCGATCTTGGCGATGCTGCATCCGGTGCTAAGCGGTTCCTGGAGCGTATGGCGCAGTTTCTAAATGTGGTTGGTTTTGCAGCGCTGCTCATCGGTGGCATCGGCATTGCCAATGCCGTGCGCGCCTATCTCGAGAGCCGCGCCCAATCGCTGGCTATCCTGCGCTGCCTCGGTGCCACATCACGTTTGTTGTTCACGATTTACGGCATTCAGATTCTTAGTATGGCCGTTATCGGCGTCTTGATTGGGCTTGGCATCGGTATCCTCTTGCCTTTTGCATCACAATCGGCATTGAGCAGCTATGGGCTGCGCATCTTGCCAGGACTATACCCAGTTCCGCTTCTTTTTGCCGTCGCGGTCGGCCTGCTAACGGCGGCGAGCTTTTCTCTCCTTCCGTTGTTGCGGGCGCAACGCATCCGACCAGCACAGCTCTTCCGAGCCTTAGCACTGGAACTTGGCGTCGTGAAGAAGGTCGATGCCTTGGTCCTTACCCTGATCGGGGCAGTGTTAGCCAGTCTGATCCTGCTCGGCAGTAAGGATCGCCTACTTGGAATCTGGTTTATCGCTGCCTCATTGATAGCCTTGGCGCTGTTCCGGTTGCTTGCGATCGGTATTCGTCACCTAGCCGCCATCTTGCGGAGGCGAGCCCAAGCGAAAACGTGGCCACAAGCCCTGCGCTTTGCACTTAGCGCCATGGTGAGGCCTCAGGCACCAGCCGCCGGGATCGTAATCTCCTTAGGGCTCGGCCTCACCATTTTAGTGGCCGTCGGCCTGATCCAGCGCGGCCTCACGCGTGATATTGCCGAGACCCTGCCGGCCCAGGCGCCAAGCTTTTATTTCATTGATATCCAGCCGAGCCAACTAGCGGGTTTTACCGAAGAGATTGGCAGATATCCGACCGCTACCGGGCTCGAGCACGTTCCGATGTTGCGCGGCCGCATATCGCAAGTAAACGGCGTGCCTTCGGAAAAGGCCAATGCGCCTGCGGATATCGCTTGGGTCTTGCGTGGTGATCGCGGCATTACTTGGTCCGTCGAGCCCCCGCCAGGGGCCAAGATCGTTGAAGGCACGTGGTGGCCAGAAGATTATCGAGGCGATCCTTTGATCTCGCTAGATGCCGAGACGGGGCGGGGGCTTGGTTTAAAAATCGGCGATTCACTAACTGTCAACATTCTGGGTCGCGACATTACAGGCAAGATTGCGTCGTTTCGCGAGATCGATTGGTCGCGTCTCGACATCAATTTTGTGATGGTCTTCTCTCCTGGCATGATTTCCAGCGCCCCGCAGACCCATATCGCCACGGTTCGCATCGAACCTGATCGCGAAAGTGCTCTGGTGAAAGATCTTGCCACCCGATATCCCAATGTCTCCGCGATCCGTGTCAAGGACGCGATTTCGACCGCGACGCGTATTCTCGATGCTGTTGGCTGGGCAGTGCGCGCCGCTGCCGCGATCGCGCTCATCGTCGGTGCCCTTGTCCTTGCCGGCGCCATGGCGACTGGCCAGCAACGACGCATCTATGAAGCTGTCTTGCTGAAGATGCTTGGCGGGACGCGGTGGGATGTAGCATTGGGCTATTTGACTGAGTTCGCGATTCTTGCTGGGCTCAGCGCTGTCTTTGCACTCGTTATCGGCAGCACAGGTGCCTATTTCTTCCTTACCAAAATCATGAAGAGCAATTGGACCTTCGACCTACCACTGACGGCAGGCATCTTGCTGTTAAGTTTATTGCTTGCAGTGGGATTAGGCTTCGCTGGTTCCTGGCGCGCCCTCGGCGCCCGAGCAGCCCCTTACCTGCGTAACGAATAGCGGCTATTGCGCGGCGCTTGAAGGTGCCCCCGGTGGCCAAGAATCGACTACGACGGCGCGCGACGGTTTCGTGAAGTCTGTTTCAGCCTCAGCCAGCACTGTCATGAGCATGTTTCGCAGAGCTTTGAGGCGTGCGTCGCTCCCAATCTTCAGGCCAAAATGGTCCTTCACATAAAATACGTCGACCGCACGATGACCGAAAGTCGAAACCTTGGCGCTGGAGATCTGCAGGTTGAGCTTGGTGAGAGTCGCCGTTAGATAATAAAGCAAGCCACGGCGATCCCGGCCGTTGACCTCAATCACTGTGTGCGTGGCGCTGGCCTTATTATCAATCAGCACGCGCGGGATGACGGGGAAGCTGAGCGTCGTCGGATTGGCAAGTGGCGGCATCTCCTGGAGCTGTGCGAGCGTCGGTTCTGGCGCCTCGAGGACGCGGGTAATTGTACTGGAAAGCCGAGCTAGGCGCGCTGGCCGGTCGAATGGACCACCCTCGCTGTCTTGTACAAAAAAGGTGTCGATCGCCTTGCCGTTACGCAAGGTAACGATGCGAGCATCAACGATGCTTGCGCCGCACAGCGCCATGGCGCCGGCTAGTTGCGAGAAGAGACCTTGGCGATCCGACGTATAGATCGTGACCTCGGTCATGGAGCGCCAGCGATCAATATTGAATTCGACGGATAGTGCGCGCTCCTCGGCCTCGGCGTCGCGGATCATGCGGGCATGGCGAGCCAGAGCCGCTGGTGCGAAGGCCAGCCAATAAGCGGAATGTCCACGCGCGGCATGGGCGATAATATCGGCTTCCGGCCAGTCTGGCAGTTCCTGATGCAAGAGGCTGATAGCCACGGCGGCGCGATCCTCTTCCGCAGTGTTGAGCCCACCCATCATTTGATTGATGGCGCGGGTGTAAAGCTCGCGTAGTAACTGCGCCTTCCAGCCGTTCCACGTTTTTGGGCCTACCGCACGAATGTCGGCGACGGTAAGGATCAGCAGAAGACGCAAGCGCTCGGGCGATTGCACCAGGTCGACGAAATCTGAAATTGTTTTGGGATCATCGATATCACGCCGGAAGGCGGTATTGCTCATGAGCAAATGATAGCGCACCAACCAGGCAACCTGTTCAGTCTCTTCGGCAGCAAGGCCTAATCGAGGGCACAGTTTCTCAGCAACTTCTCCCCCTAGCAATGAATGATCGCCGGCGCGGCCCTTGGCTATGTCGTGCAGTAGCACCGCAAGATAAAGCACGCGGCGCGACAGCACTTCCTTCACGACCCGACTTGCGATCGGAGCAGTATCCTTAAGGTCACCTTTTTCGATCTTGGCCAGGATGCCGATGGCAAAAAGCGTGTGCTCGTCGACCGTATAGCTGTGATACATGTCGTATTGCATCTGAGCAACGACGCGGCCGAAATCGGGAATAAAGCGACTCAGCACACCCACCTCGCTGAGGCGGCGCAAGGTGATCTCAGGTCCTTTCTCGGAGGTGAGCATGTCGAGAAAAAGTGCATTGGCCTCGGATTCATCGCGCAATCGATCGATCAAGCGCAGGGCATGCGACATTGCGGACATCGCGATTGGATGAATGTCGACGTCGTTTTTCTGAGCAATGGCAAAGATGCGCAAAAGATCGATTGGGTTGTGCGTGAAATGACCTGAGCGCGGGATTGTTAGGCGACCGCCTTCAATCGGAAAGCCATCCAATTCTTTTTTGAGGATGCCGAGTGCTGGTAGGCGCAACATCGGTTTTTTGATGAGTTGGCTCTCGATCGCGGCGCAGATATAGCGAGTCAGACCGCCTACTGATTTGGCGATGAGGAAGTAATGCTTCATCAATCTTTCGACACCCTTGGTGCCGGCATGATCAGTATAGCCGAGGCGTCGGGCGATTTCTGGTTGCAAGTCGAAAGTAAGTCGCTCCTCGCCGCGCCCGGTGAGATAGTGTAGGTGATAGCGCAGCGTCCAGTAGAAGTTCAGCGCCTTATCGAATGTGGAGCGCTCAGTCACTGTCAGCATGCCGTTAGCGACTAGTTCTTCCATCTTGTTGGCGCCGGAGCAAAAGCGTGCCAACCATAGCAGCGTCTGGAGATCACGGAGTCCGCCTTTACCTTCTTTGATATTCGGTTCCAGGGTGTAACGCGATCCGCCGTGCTTCTGATGTCGAGTACTCCGTTCGGTAAGTTTTCCTTGATAGAACTCTTCTGCATGGCCCTTGATGATCTGTTTCCTGAAGCGCTTGCGAAACTGTTCAAAAAGATCCTGATCGCCCCATATGTAGCGGGCTTCGAGAAGATTGGTGCGAATAGTGAGGTCCCTCTCGGCCTGGCGCATGCATTCTTCGATCGAACGGGTGGATTGGCCAACTTTTAGCCCCAAATCCCACAAGCGGTAGAGCATGAACTCGACCACTTGTTCGCAATAAGGCGCCATCTTGTAAGGCAGTAGAAAAAGGAGATCGACATCGGAATAGGGGGCTAATTCGCCGCGCCCGTAACCGCCGACGGCGATCAATGTTAATTTCTCAGCAACCGTGGGATTGCCAAGTGGGTAAACCTGTTGTGTGGTAAAGTCGAACAGGCTACGC
>CAYOYT010000024.1:0-13705 GCA_964408245.1 uncultured Dongia sp.
CTCAACGCGCTCGCCCTTCATGAGGTGGCGCTGGATGATTTCCTCGGCATCTTCAATCGAGCGATAGGTGTACCACACACCTTCCGGATAGATGACCAGCGTTGGGCCCAATTCGCAACGATCGAGACAGCCGGATTGATTGATGCGCAAATTATCGAGGCCCAATTCCTTGGCACGCGCTTTCATATAATTGCGCAAGGGCTCAGCACCGCGCGATTTGCAGCAGCCGCGCTTATGACCGGCAGGCCGCTCGTTCACGCAGGCAAAGAGATGGATTTCGTAATAGGGCGCAGGATCTGCCGGCTTTCGATGCATACTCAATTTACTTGTCGCTCTCTTTATTGCTGCTGCCAGTGCCACCGAACGCGTTCCAGAACATCTTCTGCATCTGCTCGAGGCCGAGGGCACCAGCTGGCATCCAGGTCTTCAATAGCGTCTCAGCGTCGGTTCCCCGCATCGCCGCCACGACCCGGTCTTGCATTTCCTTCATCACCGCGGCCTGCATCGGCCCCACATCGGGCAGGCCGAAAAAGGCGCGCGCCTCTTCAGGCGTACAATCAATATCGACATTGATCTTCATATGGCTGTTCCTAATCGGTACTCTCGGGGGACACTAGCCGAACACTCTAACGAACAAAAGGCGGGCGATGAACCTGTGGCAGGGCACGTGTAACACTTGGGCAAAAAGCGGGGTTTGTGCTAGATCGGCTCATGACCGGCCACATCACTTAACCTACAGCTTTTCCCGGGTGCCCGCCGTGGTCACCATCGTGGGTATCCACAGCAGCAGCACCTATCTCGACGATAGAAAAGATACGCCGGAATTTAATACCATTCTTATCAGCGATCATGACGGCGCGGTGAAAAGCCGCTGTGCCTGTATTTATGCTGAAGAGCATCATCTCGACGGCCGCAAACGCAAGATCATCCGCTTCCAGCTGCCTTTCGGTGCTGACGGCGAAAACGTTGACCAGATCGTGGAATATGTCTCCCCAACCGAGGGATGATGCGATTTATTATGGTTTCGGGTAATCTCTATAATACATTGAAGTATAACACTTTTTTATTATTTTCTTTGTTAAGTCTGGTTGATGATAGAGGATGCGCGGCAGCTAGAGCCGTGTTTCATGACATCTCATCCAGCCGTCACTTTGCAGATATTGCAGTTGATATGAGACCGTGCTGACGCCAAGTTCTGGCCATGACCAAACATGCAAACCCCACCTACGCAATGAAACCAAATCCACAGAATTTGTTGGTGGCCGAAACCAGCCCATATCTGCTGCAGCATCAAAACAACCCCGTCAATTGGCGCGGCTGGAACGAGGCAGCGCGCCAAGAAGCGCGCGAAAGCGACAAGCCGATCCTCCTATCGATCGGCTATGCCGCCTGCCATTGGTGCCATGTCATGGCCCATGAAAGTTTCGAGGATGATGAGATCGCGGCACTGATGAATGCGCGTTTCGTCAACATCAAGATCGACCGCGAGGAACGGCCGGACCTTGACCAGATCTATCAGCAGGCCCTGGCGCTGCTGGGGCAACAGGGCGGTTGGCCGCTCACCATGTTTCTAACACCCCAGGGTCAGCCCTATTGGGGCGGCACATATTTTCCAAAAGAGCCGCGCTATGGCCGGCCAGGTTTCGGCCAGGTCCTGACCGCACTCTCAGATGCCTATCACAACGACAAAGGCAAGGTGGCGCAGAATGTCGCTGGCATCGCCGAGGCGATGCAGCGCCTTTCGACCCCACAAGGCGGAGATCAGGTCGCGCGAGACGTGATCGATCGCATCGCCGAGCGGCTGCTGCAGGACATCGACCTGGTGAAAGGTGGTGTCGGCGGTGCGCAGAAATTTCCACAAATCCCGGTAATGAATCTGCTATGGCGCGCTTATGCGCGGACTGGTGATGGTCGCTATCGCGAGGCGGTTCTGTTGAGCGTCACGCGCATGATCCAGGGCGGCATCTACGATCATGTGGGCGGTGGGCTGGCACGCTATGCAACCGATGCGGATTGGCTCATACCGCATTTCGAAAAGATGCTTTACGACAATGCGGAATTGCTCGCTCTTCTCACCGAGCTGTGGATCGCGACCGGCGAGCCACTGTTCGAGACGCGCGCCAATGAGATTGTCGACTGGCTCTTGCGCGAGATGCTAAGCGAAACAGATGCCGATGGCGACCGAGCTTTCGCCGCGTCGCTCGATGCGGATTCCGAAGGTGTTGAGGGCAAATTCTATGTGTGGGACGAAACCGAGATCGACGACGTGCTCGGCGCGGAAGCACCGTTCTTCAAACATGTCTATGGCGTTTCTCCCGAGGGCAATTGGGAAGAAAGCAATATCCTCAATCGCGGCGATCAGATAGGCCTGCTGGCGCCCGCCGAGGAACGACGTCTCGGCATCGCGCGCGCCAAGCTGCTCGCGCGGCGCGCCACCCGTATCCGTCCCGGATGGGACGACAAGGTGCTGGTGGATTGGAACGGCCTGACGATCGCGGCACTGGCTAAAGCCGCCACGGTGTTCGCGCGGCCCGACTGGTTGACGTCGGCCAAGAGTGCCTTTGCCTTCATCGCGCGTAACATGCGAGAAGCCGGTCGCTTGAAGCATGCCAGTCGCTTAAAGCATGCCTGGCGCGCTGGAAGGCTTGCGCATCCGGCGACGCTCGATGATCATGCCAATCTTGCTCTAGCGGCCCTTGCCCTTTATCAGGCCAGCGGTGCGGCAAGTTATCTGACCGCCGCAAGCTCGATCGTCACCGATCTCGATGCGCATTACTGGGACGCGCAAAGCGGGGGTTATTTCTTCAGTGCCGATGACACGGCCGATGTCATCATCCGCACGAAATCGGCCAATGACAATGCGACACCCGCCGGTAACGGCACGATGCTGGAAGTTCTGGACAGACTTCATCATCTGACGGGCGATCGCTCTTACGAGCTACGCGCCGATGCACTGGCTGGCGTTTTTGCCGGCGAGGTGCAGCGTAATTTCTTTCCGCTCGCCACCTATCTCAACGGCCTCGATTTCCGGGCGCAAGCTATAGACGTCATTATCATCGGTGACCGCGACAAGGGGGATACACAGGCACTGCTCGACGCGTTGCTGGCACTGCCGCAATCCGATCTGGTGCTGCGGGTTGTCGGTGATACCGCCGGCTTCGCCGCTGATCACCCGGCCGCTGGTAAGGCTCAGACGAAGGGCCAAGCCACCGCCTATGTCTGCCGCAATCGCACCTGCTCCGCCCCCATGACCGATGCCGCGGCACTGGTCGCTGCTTTGAGCAGGCAATAGTCCGCCAGGTACAGTCTACCCCTCACAGAACAGGACCCTCATGAATTCCCGCCGCATCGCCATCGTACTGTTCAATCTCGGGGGACCGGACAGTCTTTCGGCAGTGACGCCGTTCCTGTTCAATCTTTTCAACGACCGAAACATCATCAATCTTCCGCAGCCCTTTCGCTGGGCGCTAGCAAAGCTCATCTCGTCGCGCCGAGCGCCGGTCGCCAGGCATGTCTATCAACAAATGGGTGGCCGTTCGCCGATCTTGCCCAACACGCAAGCGCAAGCGTCGGCACTTCAGACCTTGCTCGCCGGCGGCGATGACATGCGCTGCTTCATCGCCATGCGCTACTGGCATCCATTCACCGAAGAGACGGCGCTGGCGGTCAAGGATTGGTGCCCCGACGAGGTAATCCTGCTGCCCCTTTATCCGCAATTCTCCACCACCACGACCGCTTCGTCCTATCGCGCGTGGAACGCAATCGCGCGACAAATCGGCCTTACCGTGCCGCAGCGACTAATCTGCTGCTATCCGGACGAGCCCGGTTTCATCGCGGCGCTTGCAGATCTCACGCGCAAGGCTCTCGCAGAGGCTGAAACGGCCGTGCCGCATGCCACGCCTGCCCTCATCTTCTCGGCTCACGGCTTGCCGCAGAAGATTGTCGCCGCGGGCGATCCCTATGTCACACAGGTCGAGGCCACCGTAGCGGCTGTAGCGTCAACCCTGGAACTTGCACATGACGCCTATCAGATCGCCTATCAGAGCCGTGTCGGCCCGTTGAAATGGGTGGAGCCGGCGACCGACGACACCATCCGCGCCGCGGCGCGGGCAGGAAAGCCCATCGTCGTGGTCCCAGTGGCCTTCGTCTCGGAACATTCAGAAACCTTGGTCGAGCTCGATATCGAGTACGGCGATCTCGCCCGGAAAAACGGGGCCACCACTTACGTGCGTGCGCCTACTGTTGCGACGCATCCCGCTTTCATCTCAGGCCTTGCCGGTCTTGTCCGCACCGCCCTCAGCCAAGGTGATAACGTACTGCATAACAGTGGCAAGAGTCCGGAATCTTGCGTGCAAGGAGACGCCAAGCGTTGACGACGATCACTTCGCAATGGCACGAGGTATCGATGTCCATTGTTAGCAACGCGCTTCATAATGGTGATTCATGACGACAGATATTTTTTCTTGGCTGACGAGCGACCTCTATTCTTGGCTGAAGGCCTTGCACATCATTGCCGTTATCGCCTGGATGGCGGGCATGCTCTATCTGCCGCGCCTCTATGTCTATCATGCCCAGGTCAGCCCCGGCTCTGAGATGAGTGAGACGTTCAAGGTGATGGAGCGGCGGCTCCTCCGCGTCATTATTAATCCAGCAATGCTGGCCTCTTGGGTCTTTGGCCTTTCCCTCGCGGCGTATGCCCATTGGTGGGTTGCCGGCTGGTTCCACGGTAAACTTGTCTTGCTGCTCGGCATGCAGCTCATGCATGCCGCTTTGGCGCGCTGGGGTCGGCAATTCGCCCGCGATGCCAATACCCATGACGAGAAATTCTATCGCATCATGAACGAGGTCCCCACGCTGCTCATGATCGGCATCGTCATTCTGGTGATCGTCAAACCGTTCTAATCTGAAGCTCAGAAGGCGCCATCAGAGCAACCCCGACCGATCGGTCAACAAGTAAGACGGGCCGTCATAAAACGCCCAACCTCCAGTCTGGGGAGTTCCAGTCTGGGGAGTTCCAGTCTAGGCAGTTTAGGTCATTTGACTTCAGCCCCGATTTCCGGTAGGGCTTTTCATCAAGAGCATGGGTCTCACCAATCGGATGTGACTGGCTCTTGTCTTCAAGGCACCTTCGCTCCCATGTGATGTCGGCCGGCCCGGAAAACGAAACGGGCAATGACATGGCGTAAGGGGCGGCCTCAAGGGCCCAAGACTGTATTTCCCGGCTATGCCGACTTCCAAAGACTTTTCCAGACATAGAAAAGCTAGACCGACCCGGTCCCACACTCCTCACATTCAGAAGATACATGAATCTACAAGAACTTAAGCGTAAGTCCCCAGCCGAACTCTTGGCATTCGCCGAAAGCCTGCAGATCGAGAACGCTAATTCGTTCCGGCGCCAGGACCTATTGTTTGCAATCCTGAAACAGCTCGCCGATAACGACACTGCGATCTTCGGCGCAGGTGTGCTCGAAATTCTGCAGGATGGTTTTGGCTTCCTGCGCAGCCCCGAGGCAAATTACTTGCCCGGCCCGGATGATATCTATTGCTCACCCTCACAGGTACGCCGTTTCGGGCTTCGGACGGGCGACACGGTCGAGGGCCAGATCCGCGGCCCTAAGGATGGCGAGCGTTACTTCGCGTTGCTCAAGGTCAATGCGATCAATTTCGAGGACCCGGACAAGATCCGGCACCGCATCAATTTCGACAATCTGACCCCGCTTTATCCAGATGAGCGGCTGAAGATGGAGCTCGAAGGCAAGGGCGACGATAAGATGCCCGAACCCGAGGCTCTGCCCAAGGCCGAAGCCGCCCGCACGGTTGAGATGAGCCGACGTGCGTTGAAGGCGCGTGATAGCAAGGACCTTAACAGGGTCGACATTACCGGCCGTGTCGTCGATCTCATCTGCCCGATCGGCAAGGGCCAGCGCGCGCTCGTCGTGGCACCGCCGCGCACCGGTAAGACGGTGATGCTGCAGAACATCGCCAACTCAATCGCCGCCAATCATCCAGAAGCCTATCTGATCGTGCTGCTCATCGATGAGCGACCGGAAGAAGTGACCGACATGTCACGCTCGGTGAAAGGCGAGGTTGTCTCCTCGACCTTCGATGAACCGGCGACGCGTCACGTCCAAGTGGCAGAAATGGTGATCGAAAAAGCCAAGCGTCTGGTCGAGCACAAGCGTGACGTCATCATCCTGCTGGACTCAATCACCAGGCTCGCACGCGCCTACAACACCGTTGTGCCATCATCGGGCAAGGTACTGACCGGCGGTGTTGACGCCAACGCCTTGCAGCGGCCAAAGCGCTTCTTTGGTGCCGCACGTAATATCGAGGACGGTGGCTCGCTCACCATCATCGCGACCGCCCTGATCGATACCGGAAGCCGCATGGACGAAGTCATTTTCGAAGAGTTCAAGGGCACCGGTAACTCGGAAATCATTCTCGACCGTAAGCTCTCGGATAAGCGCACCTTCCCGGCGATCGATATCACCAAATCGGGCACGCGCAAGGAAGAACTGCTGGTCGACCGCGGAACACTTTCCAAGATGTGGGTCCTCAGACGCATCCTGATGCCGATGGGTGTCACCGATGCTATGGAGTTCCTGCTCGACAAGATGAAGCATTCCAAGACGAATGCCGATTTCTTCCAGTCGATGAACCAGTAATTGAGAGGGGCCGGTAGCAATATTCACCGGCCCTTTTCTTGTCATACCCCGTCCATCATGCTGACGGCAGCAGCACGACCGATCCAGTGGTCTTGCGCGCCTCCAAATCAGCATGGGCGGATGCCGCATCCTTGAGCGCGTAGGTATGGCCAATCTTTATTTTGACCGTTCCACGAGAGACGATGTCGATGAGAGCATTGGCGGAAAGTTCGAGATCGGCGCGCGTCTCGGTATAAGCCACAAGTGTCGGCCGCGTGAGGAACAGGGATCCTTTCTGCGAAAGCAGCAGTGGTTCGATCGGCGGCACCGATCCTGAGGCATTGCCGAAAGTAACGAGATAGCCGCGCGGCCGCAGGCAATCCATCGACGCAATACAGGTATCCTTGCCAACGCCGTCATAGACGACATGGACACCCTTGCCGTCGGTGATTTCGTTGACACGTTTCACCCAATCTTCGGCGCGGTAATCGATCACGTGATCGGCGCCCAGCGATTTAGCGATGGTGCATTTCTCCTGGCTGCCGGCGGTACCGATCACCGTGGCGCCCAATGCCTTCAACCATTGCACCGCGATCGAGCCAACACCGCCCGCCGCCGCATGGAAGAGCACAAGATCGCCAGGCTTCACCGTGTAGGTGCGACGGATAAGATACTCGACCGTCATGCCCTGCAGCATCATGGCGGCAGCGGTATTGAAGTCGATATTATCTGGGATCTTCACAAGTTTGTCGGCAGGGTAATTGCGCCATTCTGCATAGGCACCCAGTGGAGCTGCACAATAAGCGACGCGGTCACCGATTTTCAGCGTCGTGACGCCCGGGCCCAAGGCTTCGACGATACCAGATCCTTCAAGCCCGATTCCGGACGGCAGCGCTACGGGATAGAGACCGCTACGATGATATGTATCGATGAAATTGAGACCGCAGGCCTTGTTACGAAGCGTCACCTCGCCGGCGCCAGGTGCACTAAGTTTGACCGTTTCCCATCTCAGCACATCCGGTCCGCCGGGTTGATGAAAACGGATGGCCTTGGTCTCGGTGGGGATGGTCATGCGTAGCTCCGGGCTGATGGATTGGTCGGTGCGGAGATTAGGGGGCATAAGCGAGGGCGTCATCACTCCCCTCTCTGAAGTCGAAATCCCTCTTACTTGGGGGAGGGTCGGGAACGGGGGTGAGCAACCAATGACTTTTACGCGGCCTTGGCCAACCGGCTCCGGCGATAGGCGACGATATCCTCGATGGTAAGGACTGGGAACCCGTTGCGCCGGCCATAGGCCTTAGCCTGCCGGCCCCGCAACATATCACCGTCTCGGGTCATCAGTTCGCACAACACGGCTGCCGAGCCAAGACCGGCAAGATCGGCAAGATCGACCGAGCCTTCGGTATGGCCGCGGCGGGTCAACACGCCGCCTGGGCTGGCGCGCAAAGGAAACATATGACCGGGGCTGACGACGTCGCTGCCCTTGGCATGGGGTGCTATCGCTGCGCGCACGGTTGTCAGGCGGTCGGCTGCTGAGACACCGGTTGTTACGCCAAGCCGCGCCTCGATTGAGATCGTAAAGGGCGTTCCAAAGCGGCTGTCATTGCGCGTCGCCATCATGGGCAATTGCAGCCGGTCGACGGTCGCAGCATCGAGGCACAAACAAACAATTCCGCTACAATCGCGGATCATCCGCGCCATAACGTCATGGGTAAGATTGCTAGCGGCAGCGACGAGATCGGCCTCGTTCTCGCGGTCATCGTCATCCAAAACGATGATAGGCAGCGATGATTGCATCGCCTCGATCGCCGCATTAATGCGACCCTCGATACGCGAGAGTTCAGCCGGGGTAACGTACTTCGCCGGTGAAACGAATTTAGTCTGGGAAAGGTGTTTGGGCATGTGAAACGCTCCTCGCATGGTTTGTGCGACAAACGTTTCAGGGCAAGATGCCTGACGCTGCGACATCCGGTAACTGCCGCAACCTTACGGCAGAATCCAGGCGTTAAGGCGCCATGATCTCGTCTTCTTCCATCCGGACTGTAACCGTCGGCTCAGGATTTAGACCTGATCTGCTGGACCCGTTCTCAGGTTACCCTTAAAACGGCGCTCGCGGGCTCGACCGTTCGGATTCATATCCAAATAGTCCTACCGCCGGTGGGGATTTTCACCCCGCCCTGAAGACGTATTGACGGATCGAACCATGGCAGGCGCGGCCCGGTGGCGTCAAGGCGCGGTCTTATAATGCCCCTAAAACAATCGGCCCTGCCCTTTTTCGAGATCGAGCAGGAAGCGTTTGGCGGTGCGGCCCAGATCGCTGGAATAGCCACCGAGCTGAGTACTGCCAATCACGCGATGACAAGGAATGATAATAGCGATGGGATTTTGTCCACAGGCCGTACCGATCGCGCGGGCTGCCGCGTAATCCGCTTGTCCGAGAAGGGTCGCTAAGTCGCCATAACGTCGGGTCTCGCCATAGGGAATGCGCCGCAAGGCATTCCAAATATCTTCCTGAAAGTCATTTCCAGAATAGCGGAGAGGCAGATCAAAGCTGATGAGCTGGCTGTCGAGATAAGCCTGTATTTGCCTTTTTGCTTCTTCAGCAAGCGGTGATGCAACGATTACCTTGGGCTCGATCTTGCGCCAATGACATTGGATGACGGCTTCATTGTCGCACCGGATCTCGACCCAGCCGATCTTCGCACGCAGAATGGCGCCGATGGGAATGCCACCACCGTCTTTGGATTCTTCGCTCACCGATGCCAGCCGTGAACGAGCGTTACCAGTTCGCCCACATGTTCTGGCGGCGTTTCGGGCACAATACCGTGGCCAAGATTGAAAATGAAGGGACCGTGACCCAGACTTTCCAAGATTTTCATTGCCGCATTCCTCATGGCATCGCCACCAGCGACCAGCAATTGCGGATCAAGATTGCCCTGAAGGGTCAAGCGCCCTTGCAATTGGGTGAAGGCCCAATCAAGCGGCACCCCCGAATCGAGACTGAGGCCCTGCATGAAGCTCATGCGGGCGAAATCGAGATAACCAACCCCGCAAGCGCGCGGAAAAACAATCACCGGCACATCGGGATGCGACATACGTACCCGGTCAATAATTGCCTTCATGGGGGTGAGCGACCAGTGCAACAAGCCAGCATGATCGAGAGCGCCAGCCCAGCTATCGAAAATCTGCAAAACTTCCGCACCGGCTTCTACCTGCGCAATCAAATAGCTCGAGGTTGCATCGACAAGCAGATTCATCAAACGCTGAAAGCTTTGGGGTCGCTGGTAGGCCCAGGCCTTGGTCTTGGCATAATCACGCGACGAGCCACCTTCGATCATATAGCTCGCTACCGTCCAGGGAGCGCCGGCAAAGCCGATCAGCGCGGTCTCCGGCGGTAGGGCTGCCTTGATACCCGAAACAGCCGTGTAGACGGGCTTGAGCCTGCTGTGGAACTGATCCATGCCAAGCCGGGCAAGGCCAGCATCATCGGCGATAGCATCAAGCAACGGTCCCCGCCCGTCTTCGAAACGCAATCCTTGGCCCAAGGCATGGGGTACAACAAGAATGTCGGAAAAGAGGATCGCCGCATCGAAGCCAAAGCGGCGGATCGGCTGCAATGTGACATCGATGGCAAAATCCGGGCTGTAGCAAAGATCAAGAAAGGATCCCGCCTTGGCCCGAGAGGCACGATATTCAGGTAGATAACGCCCTGCCTGACGCATCAGCCAGATCGGTGGCCGCTGCAGGGTTTCGCCTCTCAGAGCCCTTACCAGCAATTTCTCAGTGGTCTGCATAATCGTCATCCGACTTTCAATCTCTTCAGTGCTCTTCCTACATCTCTAATAGATAAGACTCTAGGTGGAAGATGATGATGTGGCGTGGATAACGAGGATCCCCAATCTTAGATATCTGTCCTCATGCTCGCTTGGGAAAAGCCAGCCAGCTGCCCTCGGCAGAAATACCAAATAAGTCTGTGGGTAAGATACTCGGATATTGCAATATGGGCGAAGGTTCTCCCGCCCTTGTGTGAGGGGAAATCGATAACGTAACGGAAAATAGAAAGCGTGAATCCTGTGGATGAGTCCAGGATCTCGCCGACATGCACGTTATCCCCAGGATTCTCACCCTTCCCACACACTCTTGTCAGATGGGAAAAGGGGTGCCATGAAAAGATAACAAGGATGAATAGATTAGGTGCACATGCCCTATCCACAGTGTTTAGGCAGGTTATCAACGGCCGTCTTGTGGATAGTCTCTCCGGTCTGGCCACCTGTTAGGTGAGGTTCTCCAACATGACCAACACGCAGCCAGCGCGACAGTTGCATGTCCATCTTGTTTCCGATGCAACGGGCGAGACATTGAACAGCATTACGCGTGCTTGCCTGGTGCAATTCGAGCGCGCCCATCCGATCGAGCACCACTGGACACTGATCCGGACGACAGGTCAGATGGACAAAGTGCTGGCGGGGATCGAAGCACATCCGGGCTTGGTGCTCTTCACCGTCGTCAATGACCGGCTACGTCAACATCTCCTGAATGGCTGCCGGCACCTTGGCGTCAAGTTCGTCTCGGTACTGGATCCCATCATAGCGGCGCTGACCGATCATTTCGGCCAGACAGCGCGGGGTCAGTCGGGACGGCAGCATGCTTTGGATGCCGAGTATTTCGACCGCATAGCAGCAATGGATTTTGCCCTCACCCATGACGACGGGCAGTCAGCGCGCAATTATGACGAGGCCGATGTCATCCTCATCGGTGTCAGTCGCTCATCGAAGACGCCAACCTGCATCTATCTCGCTAATCGCGGCGTCAAAGCCGCCAATATTCCACTGGTCCCGAATTGCCCGTTGCCGCCTGAGTTATTTCAGGTGAAGAAGCCTCTCGTCATAGGTCTCACCAAGGATGTGAACTCGCTGGTGCAGATCCGGCGCAATCGATTGGCGATGATCGCTAAGGACGAGGATTCCGATTACGTCGATCCGCAATCCATCCGGGATGAAGTGGCACAGGCGCGCAAACTCTGTACCGAACATGGCTGGCAGATGATCGATGTGACGCGGCGCTCGATCGAGGAGACCGCTGCCACCATCATCCAGATGCTCAGCGAGCACCGAGATGCATTGCTCGATGCAAAGTCCCTCGCCGAAAGGCGCGAAGAAGCATGAGTAGGCCACTCATTCTTGCCTCTGGCAGTGCTGCGCGGGCGCGCATGCTGCGGGAAGCGGGAGTCGAGATCGAGATATTGATGCCAGCGATCGATGAGAACGAGGTGAAAGCGAGCTTTCGCATGGAGGGCGCGGATGTCATCGATACCGCCATCGCCTTAGCTGAGACGAAGGCCATGGCCATAAGTCGCCAGCGGGATGGCCGCCATGTTCTGGGCGCCGACCAGATGCTGGAATGCGAGAACATTTGGTTTGATAAACCCGCCGATATGCCGGAAGCACGGGCTCAACTTAAGGCTTTGCGCGGCCGGCGCCATCACTTGGTAAGTGCGGCCGTGTTGGTGAAGGACGGCGAGCGCTTATGGCATCATGTCGACCGCGCCGAACTCGTCATGCGCGATTTCAGCGACGCCTTTCTCGAAAGATATCTTGAGACAGTGGGCGAAGCGGTGATTACTTCCGTGGGTGCCTATCATTTGGAAGGCCCGGGCGCCCAATTGATGGCGCAGGTGCGCGGTGATTTCTTCACCGTGCTGGGTCTGCCATTGCTCCCAGTCTTGGCGATTTTGCGTGAGCATGGCATGTTGCAACCATGACGCTTACACGCACGCATTCTGGAAAGACATTGATCGCTGGCGTTTTCGGTTGGCCGATCAATCATTCGCGCTCACCGCGTCTCCATGGTTATTGGCTCGCCAAATACGGTATCGATGGCGCCTATCTCCCTTTCTCGACCCGGCCGGAGAACTTGGTCGATGCGATTAGGTCTTTGCCCAAACTTGGCTTTCGCGGTGGCAACATCACGCTGCCGCATAAAGAGCGCGCGCTCCATGCCGTTGATTCCTTAAGCGATGTCGCGCGCCGCATTGGCGCCATCAACACGTTACTGGTGCGGGATGACAGCAGCATTCATGGCGACAACACGGATGGTTACGGTTTCATTGAGCATCTGAAAGCAAGCGCCCCCCACTGGCGCCCCGGCCACAAGGCGGTTGTGCTGGGCGCTGGCGGTGCCGCACGCGGTGTCGTGGTGGCACTTATCGATGCCGGTATATCCAACATCGTGATCACCAACCGTACCGCCCAACGCGCTGAGGCACTCGCCACCACACTCGCTGGTCCGCTCGACGTCGTCGGTTGGGATGACCGAGCGATTGCGCTAAAGGATGCAGGCTTGTTGGTCAACACGACACAGCTGGGCCAAGCTGGGCAACCGGCGCTCGAGATCGACCTTCGGCATCTGCCGCGCGAGGCCGTCGTCGACGATATCGTCTATGTGCCGCTTGAGACCGAGCTTTTGAAACAGGCGAAAGCGTGCGGCAATGTGACTGTTGACGGCATCGGCATGCTGCTCCACCAGGCCCGCCCCGGTTTCAAAGCCTGGTTCGGCCAAGAGCCGGAAGTCGACGCAGTCTTGCGCGATTTCGTGCTGGCCGGCTAACAGCCCCCCAGCCCCAGCCCCTATCGTGGGCCGAACATCCATGCGTTTGCCAGCCATTAAACAACAAAATGCGTGGATGATCGGTCACAGCCGACGAATACCCGCATTCGCCAGCGGCCAACCATGAGGGTTAAATTCGTGACGCCTAACTAATTGAATACCCCGCACTTTTCGGCGGTTGATTATACACCGCCCCGCCCCTATCTTGCGCCGCAATAGAAATCCCCAATTTCGTGGCCAAATGACCGATCTCGCGCATATCCGCAATTTCTCCATCGTTGCCCATATCGATCACGGCAAGTCCACTTTAGCAGATCGGCTGATTCAGGCCTGCGGCGGCTTGACGGATCGCGAGATGACCGAGCAGGTCCTCGATAATATGGAGATCGAGAAAGAGCGCGGCATCACCATCAAGGCGCAGACCGTGCGCCTCAGTTACACGGCTGATAACGGCG
>CAYOYT010000025.1:0-13281 GCA_964408245.1 uncultured Dongia sp.
CGTTCTCGAAGCCGTCTGGGCGACGGCGCTCGGCCGCTCCGAAGGCTTCTCGAAGCTCGCCCCGACGCTCGTCTTCGTCGTCGCCCTCATCGCGAGCATGGGCGGCCTCGCGTGGGCACTGCGCGACATCCCGACCGGCACGGCCCACTAGATCACCTAAAAACAACAAATTCATTTAGTTATAATCCGATTTTATCTGAAAACTTGAATACGGAGCGCTCTGTGACGACGAAATCGAGGGGCTGATCAAAGGCGCCACGCGGCACGGCAGCAACCTCTTGTACGGCATAGGCAATGCCGACAGCCACAGCATGCGCCTCGGCACGCAGCTTGGCCAGCGTGCGATCGTAAAAGCCACCTCCATAACCCAGGCGGTAACCACCTGGATCGAAAGCCAGCAAGGGCACTAGCAGGATCGAGGGGACAATTTCAGGCGCTTCTGGTGGCGGCGTCATAACCCCAAAACCGCCCTTTACCAATTCCTTGTCCGGATGCCAGGCGCGAAATAATAGCGGCTGGTGCTTTCCCGTTACGACCGGTAGTCCAATGCGATAACCTTCGCAGTGATAATGTTGCAAGGCTGGACGCACGTCCATTTCCCCCGCCAGCGGCCAATATCCCGAAAGGGCAACACCTGGCGGCATGCTTAATGTCTCGATTAGGTGATGCTTCAGCGCCTCACCTGCCTCTGGGTTGGTTTGCCACGCCTTCTCCCGGATTAGAAAGGTCTGCTTGCGTAATTCTGCTTTAATGTCTGAAAGTTGCTCAGAATCCATAAAGTGCTTCTTCAATCGACTGAATAACAAACAGCCGCATCTTCGATCGATCTACTCGATCAGAGATACGGCTGAGATAAGGTGGGCGGTGCCGCCTGGGCCGTTGATTCGTTTGATTCCTCCGGGCCTGCTTAAGCAGGTGGGCGCCATATGCCAGGACCAGGGTCCAGGTAGGGACAGCTCCCTAGAGGTTTAAGAATCGGCCTCAGGGAATACACGACCTAACGCACCCTGCAGCGCTCCGCCCAGTACGTACTTAGGCTGCTTCCAGCCGGGCTGCAATAGCCTCTATCTTCACGGCCAAGCGCTCGATCGTGTCGGCGAGGGCGATTTCGCGCCGCTGCACGAGATCTTCCTGCTGGCCCTTCAGCTGCGCGATCTGCCTGTTCTTCTGATCGAGCTCATCGGCCAGGAGTATACCTGTCAGTGTAAAAAGCAGATTTTCGGCAACCGGGCCGGCATTCTTGGCCAGCCCTTCCATACGGCGGCGAAGTTCCCCGGCCAATTCCTGAACCCGAGCTTCCTCGCCCTCACCGCATGCGATGTCGTAATTGCGGCCATTGAGCGCGATGGTGACGGTCGGCATTTTGCTTAGACCCCCTCGGTCACGGAATGCATGCGGCCGATCACGTCGTCGAGCCGGTCTGATACCAGACGGGCCTCAGTTTGCAGCAAGTTGTAAGTCTGGCGAAGCACTGCCAACTCGGTCTCCAAGAGATCACGATCTCGGTATTCGCGGGACGATCCATCCTCGACTGCTGAATCTAATCGTTCCATCGCCGCGTCAAGGCGGCTCAATGCTGTATCTAGTTTGGACATCGGTCGGTTCCTGCCCCCGTTTGCAACGGTCCGATTCTGTTTCCGGCCTCAATGAACCGGTTTCAAAGATCCCGTTCTTCTCGTTTACTCGACCTCTTTAAGCGGCGTCAACCGAAGCTGTCCTTCAAAGTGCCATTTGTCGCTGGATCTTTACACTTTGTAACAAATTCGGCGGCAATCCAGTGTTGACCTTAAGGCCCCAGGCGGGCATGTTCCGCTCCGATCCGGCGGTCGGATCGATTGGCCGCCCAGCTTAGTTTCCCAATATTGAGGATTCTCCGGGACCTGCCCGGTGATCCAAGGAATGATGATGGACGCCAACACGGCCACTGCTGCCAAGAGTATGATACCCCACAATGACCTTGCTAACGCCATCCGCGCTTTATCGATGGATGCCGTTGAGGCAGCCAATTCTGGCCATCCTGGCATGCCAATGGGCATGGCAGATGTTGCAACGGTGCTTTTCCAGCGGCATCTGAAGTTTAGTGCCGCCAGCCCTACCTGGCCAGATCGCGACCGCTTCATTCTTTCTGCGGGCCACGGCTCTATGTTGATGTATTCGCTCCTGCACCTCACGGGCGTACCGGGCGTCACGCTTGATGAGCTGAAGCGATTCCGCCAATGGGGCAGCAAGACGCCAGGCCATCCGGAATTCGGTCATACGCCAGGTGTCGAAACCACCACGGGGCCCCTGGGTCAGGGTCTGGCCAACGCTGTTGGCATGGCGCTCGCCGAACGTCTGCTGAATGCGCGTTTCGGTGACGACCTCGTCGATCACCACACATATGTCATCGCTGGTGATGGTTGCCTCATGGAGGGCATCAGTCATGAAGCGATCTCGCTCGCCGGTCACCTGAAACTTAGTAAGCTCATCGTTCTCTTCGACGATAACGACATCTCAATCGACGGCGCCGTCTCCCTCTCCTGCTCCGACGACCAGTTGAAACGCTTCGAAGCCAGCGGTTGGGCGGCCACGCGGGTCAATGGCCACGATCCGGAAGCCGTCTCGGCAGCGCTCGCCACCGCTAAAAAGTCGTCGAAGCCCAGCCTCATAGCCTGCAAGACGGTGATCGGCTACGGCGCCCCGAAGAAGGCCGGCACCTCAGCCACGCACGGTTCGCCGCTTGGCAAAGAAGAAGTAGTCGGCGCCCGTGAAAAGCTCGGCTGGAGCTACGCACCGTTCGAGATTCCGGATAAGATCAAATCTGCTTGGATCAGCATCGGCGGCCGCGGCGGCGATGCGATGGGTGCTTGGAGTAAGCGCCTCGACGCCAGCAACCTGAAGGCCGAGTTCGAGCGCGCCATAAAGGGCGATCTGCCGGCGAACTTCGCTGAGCTTCTGGGTGAGCTGAAAAGCAGCATCGCCAAGGATGCACCAAAGCTCGCCACCCGCCAGTCGTCACAGCTTGTGCTCGACACCCTGGTTCCGGCCATTCCCGAGCTGATCGGCGGCTCGGCCGACCTCACTGGCTCGAACAACACCAAGGCCAAGACGACGAAACCAGTCTCGGCGGAAAATTATGGTGGCAACTACATTTATTATGGCATCCGCGAGCACGGCATGGCAGCGGCCATGAACGGCATGGCGCTTCATGGCGGCATCATCCCTTTCGGTGGGACTTTCCTTGTATTCACCGATTACTGCCGCCCATCCATCCGCCTGTCGGCTCTCATGAACCAGCGTGTCATCTATATCATGACCCATGACTCGATCGGTCTGGGCGAAGATGGTCCAACTCATCAGCCGGTCGAGCATCTTGCCGCTCTGCGCGCCATCCCTAACTTATTGGTCTTTCGTCCCTGCGATACAATGGAAACGGCCGAGTGCTGGGCGCTGGCGCTCTCCACGAAGGATCGACCATCCGTCCTGGCTCTTACCCGTCAGGCTCTTCCCCATCTGCGGGCCGATGCCGCCAATGCCAATCATTGCGCTCGTGGTGCCTATGTCATCCGACCGACTCAGAAGGAACGCAAGGTCACGCTGCTCGCGACGGGTTCTGAAGTCGCGATCGCCGTCGACGCGCAGAAGTTGCTAGAGGAAAAAGGTATCGGCACGTCAGTTGTTTCGATGCCGAGCTGGGAGCTTTTTGAACAGCAATCGCCTGCTTACAAGAAGGAAGTACTTGGCACCGGCCTCAAGGTTGCAGTCGAGGCTGCCATCGGCTTCGGCTGGGAGCGCTTTATCGGTACTGACGGCATCTTTATCGGTATGAAGGGGTTTGGCGCGTCAGCTCCGATCGGCGACCTCTACAAGAATTTTGGCATCACACCGACAGCTATTGTCGAAGCCGTCATGGCGAAGCTCTGATCACGAGCAGAAGGAATCTAGAAGAAATGGCAATTCGGGTTGCAATCAATGGGTTCGGCCGCATCGGTCGCCTCGTACTTCGCGCGATGATGGAATCAGGCCGCAAGGATCTGGAGATCGTTGCGATCAACGACCTCGGCCCTGTAGACACCAATGCGCATCTTTTCCGCCGCGATTCCGTGCATGGCGCTTTTCCAGGCACCGTGAAGACCAAGGCTAGCGCCATGGATGTAGGCCGTGGTTGGATCAACGTAAGCGCCGAGCGTGACCCGACCAAATTGCCGTGGAAGGACTTGAAGATTGACGTCGTCGCCGAATGCACCGGCCTTTTCACCGAGCGCGAGAAAGCGATGCAGCATATTAGCGCTGGCGCCAAGCGCGTCGTCGTTTCGGCGCCCGCTACCAATGCCGACCTCACCGTCGTTTACGGGGTTAACGACAAGAAACTGAAGAAGTCGCACAAGATTATTTCTAATGCTTCCTGCACCACGAATTGCCTGGTGCCGGTGGTTGCTGTGCTCAACAAGGCCATTGGCATCGAGCATGGTTACATGACAACGATCCATTCTTATACCGGCGACCAGCCCACGCTCGACACCATGCATAAGGACACCTATCGCGCCCGCGCGGCCGCTCTTAGCATGATTCCAACCACAACCGGCGCTGCCAAGGCTGTTGGCCTCGTTCTGCCGGAAATGGCCGGCAAGCTCGATGGTTCGTCGATCCGTGTACCGACGCCAAACGTCTCAGTCGTCGACTTCAAATTCGTGTCGTCGAAGCCAACAACTAAAGAGAAGGTCAACGCAGCCATCGTCAAGGCAGCGGCCAGCGGACCGTTGAAAGGCATCCTCGACACCAACGATCAGCCACTAGTGTCGATCGACTTTAATCACAATCAGCACAGCTCGACATTTGATTTGTCGCAGACCCAGGTCATCGAGGGCACGCTCGTCCGGGTGCTGAGCTGGTACGACAACGAATGGGGCTTCTCCAACCGCATGTGTGACACCCTCGTTGCCGTCGGTAAGCTCGGCTAAGCGTCGCAGCATTTGGTCAGGAAAGCCCTCGCACCGCCAACGCGGGGGCTTTTCTTTTTGCTCACCTCTACCGGTTGTCATGGTACCGCGCTATCATTCCAGTCCAGTCTCTTTAACGGAGGTTGCTATGCCCACTGAATTGCCGACGGAACTTTCGCTCCTAGTGTGGAGTGTCATTCTCTGCCTTATCCAGATGCTCATTGCCGGGGTGGCCCTACAGATGCAGGTTGGCTTACCCATTCTTGCGGGGAACCGTGATAACATGCTCGAGGCAAAGGGAGCGGCCGGCCGCGCGGTGCGAGCGCATCGCAACTTGCTGGAAAACCTGCCACTTTTCGCAGCATTGGTATTGATCGTCCAAGTGACGGGTCACAGTACACCTATGACTATTCTCGGCGCACAACTGTTTTTCTGGGGAAGGCTCGCCTATGCTGTGATTTACCTCATCGGTATTCCCTGGCTGCGCACGGCGAGCTGGGCTGTATCGATGGTGGGCCTCGTCCTTCTCATCATTAACCTGCTCTAGAACAGTGCCGTTAGGTTTGGTGCTGGCGGCTATTAGCACCAACGCCATGCAGCGCTAGATTGCGGCGCAATTGGATGAGCGAGTAACAGGATGGCGGTTGCGATGAATGGGATGCCGTTTCGGACCCAATTGATGCAAGCTTCACCGCCGGGTGCCGAAAATCAGGTCACTCTCGCCAATTGGCGCGTGGCGCCATTTAATCGCTGGTCGTTCTCCCACGTCTCCGAAATCGTTCCCAGCGCGATCATCGCCCATGATCCGGCCCATGTAGCGTTGCTCGCCAGCGCGCCGACTGATCTCACCAGTATCGACTATCACACAACAGACGGTCGGAATGGCACCGTGGCGCGCATGATCGCCGATACTTTTACCGACGGGTTCTTAGTGATGCGCCGGGATCAGATCCTGACCGAGCATTACGCCGCAGCGCTTGCCGCTCACCGCCCACATATCGTGTTCTCGGTTAGCAAGTCGATTACGGGCAGTCTGGCTGGCCTTCTGGTCGAAAGCGGCAAGCTCGACCCCGACGCGCCAGTCACGCATTACCTGCCCGAGGCCAAGAATTCTGCTTATGGCGACGCTACAGTGCGCCACGTCCTCGATATGACGGTCGCCGTTAACTTTACTGAAGATTATCTCGATCTTGAAGGTGATTTCCTGCGCTACCGCAAGGCAAGTGGTTGGAACCCGGTCGATAATCCAGAGACCGCCAGTGATCTCAGAAGTTTCCTTGCCAGTATTCGCCGCGCACCTGGCGATCATGGTCACGCCTTCCACTATGTATCGCCGAATTCGGACATGCTTGGCTGGCTGCTGGAGCGCGCGACCGGCTGTAAGCTCGCTGATATCCTCAGCGAGGGAATTTGGCAGCATATAGGGGCGGAAATGCCGGCCTATGTCACGGTAGATCGGCTGGGTGCTGCGCGTACCGCTGGGGGCATAAGCGCCACCTTGCGCGACCTCGCCCGCTTCGGAAACATGATGCGCAACCACGGCATGGTTGGCGACAAGAACGTGGTGCCAAGACGCTGGGTCGATGACATCGTAAAGAACGGTGATGCTAGCGCCTGGGCACGCGGCAGCATGTCGAAATTTATTCCGGGCGGTAAATATCGCGCTAAGTGGTACATCGTCGATGAGTTGCGTGAGGCCTTCTGCGCCGTTGGCATCCACGGTCAGTGGATATTTATCGACCGCAAAGCGGAGATGGTGGCGGTGAAACTCTCCTCGCAACCCTTGCCGGTCGATGAGGGCATGGACAACCATATTCTGGCAGCCTTCCAGGCGCTGGCGGCGCAACTCGCTTAACCGGTGAGAACCTTGCCACGACTGGTTCGGTTCCGTCTCATGCCGCTTTTAAAGCTAAATTGGTAGCTGACCCGGGTCGGTGGAATTACACCATCAGCTGGCCGCCATTCACTTCGATGACTTGTCCAGTTACATAACCGGATAGATTATCCGAGGCGAGATAGAGCACTGTGCCCGCGCAATCCTCCGCCGTGCCGAGGCGCTGCTGTGGAATGGTCTTGCGCGTCGCTTCAAGTTTCTCCGGCGTCGAATGACGTTGGTGGAAATCCGTGTGGATGGTGCCGGGCGAGACGGCATTGACGCGAATGCTGTCGGGTGCCAACTCACGCGCAAGCGAGCGGGTGAAAGTCGAAATGAAGCCTTTGGCGCCGCTATAGATGCTAGAGCCCGTTGAGCCGCCGGTAATAGCCGAGACCGAGCTCACATTAACGATGACGCCTTTCTTCTGGGCCTTAAAAACAGCATGAGCAGCGCGGCAGCAATGTACCGTCGAACGCACATTGAGATCGAAGACTTCATCAATAAAGGCATCGTCGATGTCACCTAATGACCGTCGACCCACCATGCCGCCCGCATTGTTAACCAGGATGTCAATTCCGCCCAGCTTATTCACGACCGACGTTAGTAATGTTACACAGGCATCTGCTTTCGAAAGATCGGCACTTAGCGCTATCTCTGCTTGCTTCTGCGCGATCAACGCGTCAGCGGCAGTCTTGCCGGCATGAAAATGCACCGCGACACGCGCATGAGCATTGGCAAAGCCGCGCGAAATGGCGGCACCGATCCCCGTCGCGCCGCCCGTCACCAAAACACGTTTTCCCTTGAGATCATCCATCACTTCGATCCCTGCTGAATAATGCCTTCCCAGTTCGAGATAGGCGTTTCTGCGTAGGTCTTGGCCCAGGCTACATAACGTGCGGCAAGTTCGTCTCCTTGAGCCGCCAAAATGGCAAAAGCGCTGCCAGCGTCCGCGAACTGCCCTTTACGCCACAATTTTAGCGCCTCACCGAAACTGACAAGGTCAAGCTTCGCAACCGTCGTTTCGTCTAGAGGCTGGAACAATCTCACCGGCTGATCGCGCCCGACGACACGGATGAAATCTAGTTCGCGAAACGCAAAATCGCGCGCGGCCGCTTCCTGTACCTGCTCGCTTACCACTATGGGAATACCATAGTGCTTACCAACACCTTCCAATCGCGAGGCGACATTTACTGCATCACCCATTACCGTGTAGTTAAAACGCTGCGCCGAGCCGATATTACCAACGATTGCCTCGCCGCGATGTAAGCCGATCCGGATACCGATCCGGCCGTGTCCGCCGATAAAAAGCGGTTCACTCTTGAGCGACTTGATCATATCGAGGCTCGCTCGGACCGCGTCTGCTGCTGCGTTCTTCCGGGCCAGGGGTGCTCCGAAGATCGCCAACACGCCGTCGCCGATGAACTTATCGACGAAGCCGCCATGCGCCTGAACAATATCGGTCATGCGCCCGAAATAGCGGTTTAGCTCATCAACGAGTGGCCCGGGCGGCACGCGCTCAGACAAGGTCGAATAAGATGCGATATCGGAAAAGAGAATGGTGACATCGCGGAGTTCTCCGCCCAGAGCGGGCAGCCTTTCCTCATTCACCAACTTGTCGACCTCGCTTTTGGGTAGATAAAGTGAAAACGCCTGCCGCAGCTGCCGCCGTGCGCGATCCATGCTACCCATGCGCAGAGCAAGCCCAGCCGGCGCCGCAAGGCACATGGCGATAATGCCGGTGATAAGCGGAATAACTAGAAACTGCCCAAACGCCACGATCGCTGCAACACTCCACAAAGCGAGCAGCAGAACCAAGACCGGCAGCGCTATCTTCGGCTTGAGCTGCATGAAAATTAGCACAGAGGTTAGCGCGAACAGAGCTATCAGAAAAAACCGCGCGACCGGTGAAATTTGCCGCAAGCCCGCGTCATGTAAAAAATTGTCGATAGCCACAGCATGGATGAGAACACCGGGAATTGTGTTGCGGGCGACGCCGGAGAACATGGTTTTGTCCGCATCGATACGGCAACGTGGGCCTAGCCCTTCCCCTTCTGGCAAAGTTGCAAAACGGCCCGAGGTCAGAATACGGTCTTCAACATCCAGCACGCCGCCAAGAAACACGATGCGGCCGGCGAAATTATGCTGGAAAAATTCTTTATCGCCGGCTTCCGCACAAGCACGTAAATCGGCCAGCGAATAGATCGGCGCGCGCTTCGCTGCCGCGAAGTTCAGCAGCAGCTTCTGATCCTCTGCCGTTGGTACCTTCCCAGTCGCATGCTGAAATACTGCCGCGGCGAGCGTTAACTCCGTTTGCCCAGCAGATGTGGCGAGCGATAAAGGAATACTACGCGCCACACCGTCGTCATCAGTTAAGATATTGGCTGGACTCTGGTTCACGAGACTTTCCTTGTCTCTGGCACCTGCGGCAAAACGCTGCTGAATGGTCGGCCTTACCGGTTCGGTCTGATGCTGGGTGTAGCCCAAGACTATCTTTCCCGCCTTCGCACCCTTCTGGAGCGCTCTCAACCAGGGGCGATCATACCCCGGCACGATCGAGTCCGCACTCGTACCGATGATGATATCGATCCCTACAGTCTTCGGCTCGGCCACCAGCACGGCCTCGAGAACGTTGCCGAGTTCCGGCGTCCAAAGCGCCTGGGGTAAATTGCTGAAATGAGGATCCCGATAGGTTTCTTCGTCAATTGCGACAATAACGACTTCGTCGCCGAGCGGCGGCGGGCCAAACAGGCGAAAATGGATTAGGTGCGCTAAGTCTATCGACAAGCGGTCGAGGCCAAATCCATACGTTGTGAAGGAGGCCGCACCAATAAGCGCGGCTACGGATAAAGCCAGTAAGACGTTCCGCCGCCGCTGCAAGTTCCACCCGTCGATCTGTTTGATACACTCAGTTTGCCACCCCAGCCGATTCCAGGACAGCGACTCGATTCGAGAGAGCCAGTCTTTGCTGTCATAGATACAGCGTCAACCTTGATGAGCCAAATCTTTGCACATATTACCTTGCCCCTCATGCCCGGCTGCTTCTCAAATTAGGAGGAGCGAAAATCGGCGCGACGGTTATCTAACTTAAATCCCGCAGACAAAGACGTTAATTGGCCCGAGAATTCTACTTGTGTGGGCATTCTTCTCTCCCGATAGTGGAGAAGATAAGTTCGAGTCGGCCAAGGAGAGTTCAATTATTATGCGTAGTATTGATGAACGCGACCTAGATGCCGCCGTCAGTGCTGGCATCATCGAGCGCATCCAGGCAGAGAAACTTTGGGCTTTTGCGACGTCTCGCATCGATCCGGAAAAACCCGCCAAGTTCGATTTCTCGCACATTCTTTGGTACGCGGGCGCCCTGATCATCATCGGCGCTATGGGTCTTTTTACTACTCTGGCCTTTGAGCAGATGGGCGGTAAGGCCCTCACTTTCACGGCCATCATCTACGCTGCCATCGCCATGACCATCGCACACAAACTATGGAACCGGCAGGGCCTACGCGTTCCGGCTGGTCTCTTGGTCGCCGTCGCCGTCAGCATGACCCCGCTTGCGATTTTTGGCATTCAGGCAAGCTATGACCTGTGGCCGGACGGATTCGGCACACCCGATTCCTATGGTGACTTTTATGTTTGGATCAAGGGTAGCTGGCTGTTCATGGAGATCGGCACCATTATCGTCGGTGCTCTTGCTTTGCGCTTCTACCCGTTCCCATTCATCGCCGCAATCATGGCGCTATCACTCTGGTTTATGTCGATGGATCTGACACCGTGGATCTTTCGCGACAATGGATGGGGCTGGCAAATGCGCCAGACTGTCTCGATGTGGTTTGGCCTCATCCTCATGGCGGTTGCGATCGGCCTTGATCTGCGCAAATGGGCCGCCGGCGACTTTCCTTTCTGGCTGCACCTCTGTGGCGCGGTTGCTTTCTGGGGCGGCCTCAGCTTGCACGACAGCGACAGTGAAATCGCAAAGGCTTTCTATTGCCTCATCAATATCGGGCTGGTCTTCCTTGCCGTGTTTCTAATGCGCCGCATCTACGCAGTCTTCGGGGCATTCGGTATAGCGTTCTACCTTGGCCATCTTGCAGATAAAGTATTCAAGGATTCTTTGCTTTTTCCGATCGCCCTTTCCGCGATCGGTCTCGCTATTATCGGCATAGGCATTTGGTACTTCCGCGAGCGTACCGTTATACGCACGTGGCTCTCGGCCAATTTACCGCCGGCACTTGCCAAACTTCGCCCGATCCACGCACGCACCTAGCGGGTCAGCATTCCGGCAGATTGACCGCGAGACCGCCAAGGCTTGTTTCCTTGAACTTTGTGTTCATTTCTTCACCGGTCTGACGCATTGCTTCGATACAATTGTCGAGCGGCATAAAATGCGAGCCATCGCCGCGTAAAGCAAGCGAAGCCGCCGCCACTGCTTTGATCGCACCTATGCCATTGCGTTCAATGCAGGGCACCTGGACCAAGCCCGCTGCCGGATCGCAGGTCATGCCGAGATGATGCTCCAGCGCGATTTCCGCCGCATTCTCAACCTGAGCCGGCGTTCCGCCCAGAACTGCACACAGCCCTGCAGCCGCCATAGCGGATGCCGATCCGACCTCGCCCTGACAGCCGGCCTCAGCTCCAGAAATAGACGCATTGTGCTTGATAAGCCCACCGATCGCGGCGGCGGTGAGCAGAAATTCAGGCACGCGCGCGCGCTCGGCACCAATACAGTGGTCGATGTAATATCGGATGACAGCTGGCACCACGCCGGCAGCACCATTTGTCGGTGCGGTCACCACCTTACCGCCCGCCGCATTCTCCTCATTGACGGCCATTGCATAGACGCTGAGCCAATCGGATGTCACGTGCGGTTGCGCTAAATTATTCCCCTTCTCCTTCTCAAGCTGTGCGCGAATAACTGCTGCTCGTCGCTTGACATGCAAGCCGCCAGGCAATTCCCCCCGTTGCACCAAACCGCGCTCAATGCATCCGTTCATCGCTTGCCATAATTGGTCTAGGCCGCCACTGAGCTCGTTTTCAGTTAGAGATTTGAGTTCGTTATCGCGCTTCATCGCAGCGATCGACATGCCGCTGGCCTTCGCCATATCCAGCATCTCGGCAGCACTGTCGAAAGGATAAGGTCGCTCGATATTCTGTGCGCCCGCTTCCGCCTTCGCCGGGTTGGCAAGCTCGGCTTCCGTCACCACAAAGCCGCCCCCAATCGAGTAATAAGTCTCGCACAGCACTGTATTGTCGGCCGCGTCCAAGGCTTCAAAGATGAGGCCGTTCGAATGGCCTTTTAGCGATGGTCCGTAATTGAAGACGATATCCAGGGCCGGATCGAAGGCGAGCTCTGGCAATCCCACTAACCGCACAACCTTTTCCGCCTGCAGCTTTGCCAGCTTATCATCCGCCTCACCCGGCACAATGTTGGCCGGCGTATAGCCAATGAATCCCAGTGCCACGGCGCGATCCGTCGCATGACCTTTTCCGGTGAAGGCCAACGACCCGTAAAGTGTCGCGCGCAGCCGCGTTGGATTTCCACCGCTGGCGCGCAATTGATTCAGAAAGCGCACTGCAGCCGTCATCGGCCCCATCGTGTGCGATGATGACGGGCCGATGCCAATCTTGAAGATATCGAAGACACTCAAAAACATTTATTGGTCTCAATTCTTTTCATATCCGCTGCCTCACTTATAAGCAGTCAGTTGCTTTGCGACCATGCTAACTTAAAATAGATCTTCTCGCACAAGGATGCTGTTAGTTGAAAAACAACCATTTTTGGCCGCAAAAATGTCCGATTTGTTCTAAGGCAAAGCCTCGGTCAAGAACAGATAGACGCGCTGCCCGCCATGCGAGACAGGGCCAAATGGTGTCCCAAAAGGCAGCCCACAAGCGCTAGCAAGGGCAGCATCGTTGGTGACGACCGCTATACGCCAACCGGCAAAGCGCGCCAGCATGGCTTGCCCGAAAGATTTATAGAGTGCGAAGAGCCGTTTCCTATCCCCAATGCGCTGACCATAAGGAGGGTTAACGATAACCAAACCCTTAGGACCCTTGGGCGCCGTCGTCGCGCTGACCGCACATTGTCGAAAAGCCGTAAAATCGGCAACACCTGCGCGCACTGCATTGGCGCGACTCATCTCGATGGCACCAGCATCGCGGTCACAGCCATAGAAGCGAAAATCCGGCGCTTGCCGTGGAGCGCTGCCTTCACGCATTTTTGCCCACACCTCGGCGTCAAAACTTTTCAATTGTTCTAAAGCAAATGCGCGCGTGCGGCCGGGCAGCAGACCCATAGCCATCTCCGCCGCCTCAATCACAAAAGTCCCAGATCCGCACATCGGATCGAGCACTGGAACGCTGCCGTCATATTCCGCCTGCCGTAGAAACAAAGATGCCAGCGTTTCTCGCATCGGCGCCTTATTGACAGCCTCCTTATGACCACGTTTGTGCAGCCCCTCTCCCGACGTGTCGATGCTGATGGTGCAAATA
>CAYOYT010000026.1:0-13142 GCA_964408245.1 uncultured Dongia sp.
CTGGGGCTGTTCATGGACATGGCACAAGTTGACGAGGTCGCCACACCTGAGGAAACACCACTTAAAGTCCTGGTACCGGCCTTCATGATCTCGGAGCTGCGCCGCGCTTTCGAAATCGGCTTTCTCGTCTTCTTGCCGTTTCTCATCATCGACATGGTGGTCGCCTCGGTTCTCATGTCGATGGGCATGATGATGCTGCCGCCGGTCATGATCGCCCTACCATTTAAACTGATTTTCTTCGTGATGGTGGACGGCTGGTATCTGGTAGCAGGCAGTTTGGTACGAAGCTTCGGAACCGGCTGATATTAGATCCCGTCACGGTGCGGGATTGGCCTCTGGGGGCCGTGCGGCATCTTTTTCTATTTCTGGTGCGCTCAAGCTTTCTTTCTTAAGGCGCTCGCGATAATCATCAACGAAAGCACCGAGCTGATCGACACTCTTCATCGCAGCGCTAATACTGTCGGCAAGACTACTGCTCGGCGACGTCAACGTTGTAAAGGCAGTTCTATAAGGCCCGTTTGCCATTTGCTTTCCCTGCGCCTTGGAAAGCATGCGCAGTCCGGGCCGATCATTGGCGAGTGACAGCGCCACAGCACGATTGAGGATGAGCGGCGCCAGCACTTGGTTGAACAGCGCATCTCGTTTGGTAGCTGCATCGCCCGCATCACCCCTTTCGACCAATGCCGCGGCTGGGTCGCTGGTAAGATCTGCCAAGGGCTGCATCGCGGCATCATCTTTCTGAAGGCGCTGAGTTTCGGCAGTGATAAGATTGTCGAGTGCCGCGGCTGCCGCGGGCCATTCGCGCATCCGCCAGGCGAGATCAGCCTTCAACCAAAGCCCGTCCAGGCTGACATCATCCCGTATCAGCGTCATCGCTTTCAACGTATCGCCTGTCTCGAACAGAGCCCGACCTTGCAGGCGACGGCGCTGCCCCGTGACATCGGGAGGGATATTCGGCACTTCGCTGTTCTTGATCGCTTCAAGCGCTAGATCTGGCTTATCGTCAAGCAGCCTAATGGCGGCAAGACGCGTGCCGGCCTTGGCCTTGTCGATGCCGGTTAGGCGCTTGGCAATCTGGCTCTCCAGTAGTTTCGCCGCGCCATCGAGAAGATCGACCTTCACCAACCGGTCGGCCAAGGCAGTCACCATGCGATCGCCGTCCGGCCCGCTCGGCGTCAGCTCTCTGAACTCATCGTAGAGCGCCACTGCAGTGAGCGGCGGCAGCTTGTCGGCACGATTGCCGAGATAGAGCGCATGAAACGCCTGAGTCATTTCCTCAGCAGCCAGTTTCGCCTTGGGATTTTTCGGGAAATTTGTGGCGGCTTGACGCAAGGTTGTGAGGCCTTTGCGCGGCTGGTCGGACTCGATATAGAGCCTACCCAAGCGATCAAGAAGATCAAATTCAAAATCGGCCCCACGCCAGACGAAGCGCAACGTTTCGAGTTGCTTTGCCGCTTGCCGCGCGTCGATCTTTGCTTCCTTCAATTGTAGCTCTGTGAGATCGAATTGCGAGCGCGCACGTACCTCATCGACCGGGCTTTCGGCGAGCGCCGACCAGGTCTTGATCGCGGATTCCTTATCTTCCCCGGCCACCTGCTGCAGACCAATCAGATAATCGTAATACGCTTTTTCCTGAACATTGGGCATGTCAAGGCGGATGAATTCAAGAAATGACTGACCGCCAACGTGATTACCGCCACGAAGAAGAGCTTCTGCACCGGCGCGGCGCACCAGCATGCGAGCCGTTTTTGGATATTCGTCAAGACTGAGTAGCGGTCTGCCGAATACTTCTGCCGCCGCAGACCAGTCATGCTGGCGCGCAGCGATATATCCGCGGAAGAGTGCGGCTTCAGGAATGTTCGAAAGTTCGGGCCGATTAAGATCTTTCAGTGCATCCGCCTCTCGATCGAGCAATGCTTCCGCCGCGCCACGTAGAGCGAGGACGTCCTTGCTGCCGTCATCGGCGAGCTTATCGAGTAAGGCCAAATCGTCGATGGTCTCCGGATAGCGACCATGCGCGAAGTGGAACTGGGCTAATGCCAACCGCGCCTGTGGCTTGTCGCGCTCGGGTGCCGCAGAAATTGCATTCAGCAAGGCTGCCTGATCAGCACTAAACTCCGCCTCGCCACCCCGACGCCAACGTGGCAGATCAAAGATCCCTTCCAAGCTCACCGTCACTGGTGCCGATACAGGCGACGCGGACGAAGCCGGCGGCGTTCCTTGCGAAACGGTCTTAGGCACCGCCGCGACAACCGCTGGCGCGTCGCCTTCCACGGCCGGCGGCTCCGTCTCTGCCATCGGCTGCGGTACAGTCGGACTAGGTGGAGATCCGGGCCGGCCGTCGGTCGTCACCACAATGCCGTTCGGCAGCGCCTCGACCCGCGTGCGATCGCCGATCCGGACAACCACGACGCCTTGAAAACTGGGGAGAACGCGAAAATCAGGCCAGGCGGCACCTTCGGCAACACCTGTACCGGCTGCGGTCAGCGGGATAACGGAGAGTGCATCACCCGCATCCGGATCATCAAGCATCACGACGGGCCCTGGCTTCGTCACCTGCAGCAGGAGCGAAGCACCGCCATTTGTCAGGGACTCGCGGCGCTGGTCGACGATCTTGTCGGGACGCAGATTGCCCTGATGCCCTACCCTCACCTGCCAATTACGGCCATCGCCGCTGATGCTAGCGCCAGCCTGCGCGCCACCTAATCGCTCGAGGTTTGGGACTCGCAGCGCCGTGGCATAGGGCGTTTCCACGCGCGAAAGACCGGCCAACACTGGTGCCGATTTCACGAGTGCGGCAAGATCAACTGGTCCGGACCGATCAAAGACCATCCACAGCGACTCACCGCGTTTGAAGACAGCAAGCCCTGTTGCCTTCGGAAAAGAGAAACTAAGCACTGCGCCATTTTCCAACGGTGCTGCCGATACTTCGATGTTGACCGGTGCCGGTGGCTCAGCTGATTTGGCCACGACCGATTCCTTGCTTACGACAATAGCAGGCGGGATCTCGACCGGCGGCGTGGCATCGGCAGCAGTGGCTGGCGATTCCGCCGAAACCGGTGGTGCCGCTTCCAAAGCCGGTATCGGAAAATTCGATGTGGCAGCTACAGGCGGTTGTGACAATGACTCTGGCGGTACCACTCCTGGCTCAGCTGGATCTTGTGATGCTGCTGTGGCCTGACTGACCGCCGCCTGGATCGGCGGCGCCTTGCCGTCGACGAGATCGAAGACGATCGTGCGGCCGTTGCGGAAAGCGTTCACACCGACATTCGGCAGCAATTGAAGCTCTAAAGCGAGGGCGCCGTCCTTCGTCGATTTTACGCTGACATTGCGTAAACGCGGTGGCAGGCGAAAAGTGTTACTGAGCTGCCCAGGCTTGGCAAAAGTAATGACCGCTCGGTCACCTTCCTGCTGCACCGCAAAGTCGACGTCGGGCCAATCCAGCGCCAGGCGTGAATAGCCGTTATGTTCACCGCTCCGCAGCTTGAGCTTAGGCCCGCTCGTCGGCGCGGCAGCGTTCACTTCGACCGGTGCCACCGGTTGTGTCGGCATTGCCGCTATGCCTGGAGCGACATTTGCCTTGTTCGGGAAAACGGCTTCACCCGGCTGGGCAAAATCGAGCTGCAGCCGCGCGCCTACCTGGTTGACACGATAAGTCACGGGTTTCTTAAGCGCCAGCGAGAGCGTCTTAGCGTCGGAGCTAAGGGTGGCACCGCGGATATAGGCTTTGAGATTCGCACGTAGCGCGATTGGGTCAAGCGACACCGGTCTTTCAAAACGTAGGGTCATCGTCTCCCGCGTAAGGCCGATATCGACCTTGGGCGATGCCTTGGGCCAGTTCAGCGTCAGCCGACCATAATCGTCGAATAATTGCCCACGCACGGCGACTGTGTCCTGCGCCCACGCAGCACTTGCCGGCAACGCGAAAGCAATGGCCAATAGTGAAGCTGCCGCCAGACGGCGTCCATACTGCAAAATGGCCGACTCAGGAGTTGGCTTAATCATCCCCGTAAGATAATCGGGATCGTGGTTAATCGCCACTGGTGCTCGACGTCAGATGCGCTCTTTGACGCCAACGGCAGACTTCAGTCGAAACTCGCCAGCAAAGCATCGATTTCCGCCTGCTTTGAGGCGTCATCTGGCAGCTGCGGCCCGTTAAGCAAGTCCGCGTCACTCGGTTTTTTTTCTTCCGCAGGGGGCGCATCGGCCTCCGGATGCATTTTCTTGTATTTTGAGATCTCATCGCCGAAGGCGGCGACCAGAGCATCGACCTTTTCCTCAATATGCTTCAAAGCGCGTACAACCTTAGTGATGCGCTGACCGGTAATATCTTGGAAATTGCAGGCTTCATACACCTGGGTCACAGCATCGCTAACTCGTTCCCCGAACTCTGCCGGCAATTCGCCAGCCAGGGTTTCAAGATTTTCCATAGCGCCGAGGATCGAATTGGTCGCTTCTTCCGTAGCGCCGACGATAGCATCAAGCTCATCCGTCGCTTTGGGAAGGTGCTGCGCGGTGATCTCATCGGGGCGGAGCGCCGCGATTTCGGACTTTGCCGTAGTAATATATTTGGCAAGCGATTCGAGTTCGGCATAAAGCTTTAGATTGTCGTCGGAGAGATCGCCCTCCATCGTCGCCAGCAAACTGGTAACGACAGCGACAATTTCATCGCGGCTGACGGTCTGCATGCGACCCTTCAACGCGCTCAAACGGTTTACAAGCTCTGGCGGAACTGTCGCTGTCATACCGGCTCCCATACCGCTGGCGCCATCTAACTGGCTTTAACTCTGTTGGCTCAGAAATTGCCGAGCACCGAAACCAGTTTGGTTTTGAGCGTTGCGGCATTAAACGGCTTCACGATGTAGTTATTCACACCAGCTTCCTTCGCCGCGATCACGTTCTCAGTCTTACTCTCCGCCGTAATCATGATGAATGGAAGACTCTTAAGGCGCGAGTCGGCTCGTACCTCGCGCAGCAGTTGAATGCCGGTCATTGGCTCCATGTTCCAATCGGAAATCACCATGCCGTAATCTTTGTCGCGCAGTTTCTGCAGCGCCATTGATCCGTCAGTGGCTTCGTCGACATTGTTGAAACCAAGCTGCTTAAGAAGGTTACGGATGATGCGGAGCATCGTCTTGTAATCATCGACGATAAGTACCTGCATGTTGAGATCGACCGCCATCAGTTCCCTCTCGCTCAACTCTTTGCGTTTTATGAAACAGTCACTGCTCCGTACCATCTTGAATTTGCGGCAAATAGGTTAAACCCGAGTTAAATCTGCAAAAACAAATTCCTTAATTATTTCAAGGAGCCAAGGGCAAGATTTTCTGTTGCGCCAACTCAAAGGTCAGCTCCTTGACTTTGGTTGGCGTCACCATCGCAAGAATCGGTGCCGACTTACTCGGCTTCATGCGGCTTACCAGGTCCGCAAGCAAATCCATATCCATTTCCTCGAAGACCTGCGCCGCGTCCTTAGGCTTCATCTTTTCGTAAGTCAACGTCAAGGCTTGAAGACGTTGCTCCTCCTCCTCGGACCGCTTCTTCAATAGGTCTTCCACAGTAGATTGCAGGGCCTTGAGCTCCGCCATCTTTTGTTCCATGCGCTGCTCAGCAGCTGTCACCATAGCCTCGCGCTCGTCGAGCTGGCGTGATTTCAGCTCCAGTGCTTGGCGGCGCTTGGCCAATTGCTGCAACACCTCAACTTCCTCATCGGTATATTCCAGCGGATCTTTGGGTGGGGAAGCAGTGGCTGCCGTTTCCGCCATGTGCTCGCTTGAGGCCTGACTAGCGGGCTGTGTCCCGGTCGCATTCGCTGGTTTGATCTGGGCGGCATTCTGCATAGGCGCCGCTGTCGATGCCGCATCGCTAGATGGCGTAACAGGAGCAGATTGCGCCTGTGTTTTGGTACCGACACCGACAGTAATATTGTAATAGACGTCGCCGACGCGGATAGTCAGCACCATCGCCATTACACCGACGAGCACGGGCAGGAGACGGATCCGTGGTAACGATGTCTTAGTGCCTTCGGCATTCTGCTGAGTCATATCGTTGGCCATCTATTGTCCTAGCGGATACGGCCAAGGGCCGACAAAAGAGCTTGTGTCTGAGGATCCTGGGCACCTGGCAATTCACCTTCGGCCCGAAGATTCGCCACCGGCTGCTGTGTCGGCCGTGCGGCACCGAGCAGCAATTCCAGCTTGTCAGCAGCATGTTCGGCTCGCGCAATCAGCATCTTGAGATCGTCGCTGCTGCGCTGAAGTTCGCCGACAACACCTTGCCCCTTGCCGATCCGCTCGCGCAGTTCACGACCCACACCATCTGCACCAGTCCCGAGATTAGAAAGCGATCGCTCGGCCTGCGCCGTCGCCGCGGTAAAATCCTGGATTAGCTTCTCGAAACTGTCGCGATCCTTTTGCAAATCGCCCAAACGTCGTAACAGTTTCAGAACATAGAACAGCGCCGCCACTAGTAATACGACAAGGACAAAGTCGGTGATGAGGCTGAACGACATCATGAAAGTCTTCGCTTTTGCCGATCTGTTTACTTAATGAGACGGTCATTAAGCTTCACGGCAATATGCTTGCCCTTGCGCCCCATTTGACCGTTGAACAGCTTCACGTCACCGCAGCGCAGCTCCACCAATGAATCCGGCGTTACTTCCAAATCTAGGCGACTGCCCGGCTTCCAGTTCAGGACGTCATTGAGAGACACCGACACCTCATCAAGCACGGCGTTGATCTTCACATCGGTCTGCCATAATTCGCCAGAAAGGTGGGTTTCCCAGATTGAATCTCGACCGAACTTTTCACCCATGAACATCTGCAATAGCAGTTCGCGCACGGGTTCCAGAGTCGCATAAGGCAGCATCAATTCAAGCCGGCCGCCGCGATCTTCCATATCGACACGCAGGCGTGCCAGGATGGCGGCGTTGGCGGGCCGCGCAATCGCGGCAAAACGTGGATTAGTTTCTAACCGTTCAAAGCGGAAAGTGACCGGCGACAACGGATCGAAGGTCGCGGTGAGGTCATTAAGTACGACACTGACAAGGCGCTCCACCAGGTTACGTTCAATCGTCGTGTAAGGACGGCCTTCGATCCGCATGGCTGCTGTGCCGCGACGACCGCCCAGCAGCACGTCGACGATGGAATAGGTCAAAGAGGAATCGACCATCAGCAATCCATAATTGTCCCATTCCTCCGCTTTGAACACACCGAGCATAGCTGGAAGCGGGATGGAATTCAGATAATCACCAAAACGGATTGCCGTAATGTTGTCGAGACTCACTTCAACGTTATCGGACGTGAAGTTACGTAGGCTAGTTGAAAGCATTCTCACCAGTCGGTCGAAGACGATTTCCAGCATTGGCAGGCGCTCGTAAGAAACCAGCGCGCTGTTGAGCATTGCCTGGATGCCGGACGTTTTTTCCTCATCGCCGGCATCATTTGAAATTCCGAGCAGGCTGTCGATCTCGTTCTGGTCAAGGACGCGATTGGACATCGGGCCGGTTGCCGCTGGAGCATCCCCACCGCTATCGTCATCGACCATGTCGCCCCAGGCAGCTGCAGCGGCTTTTTCCTCTTCAGAGAGTTCTTCTTCAGGATCGTCGATCATGCTTTACCTCGACTGGCGCCACTTTCACACATCAAGCAATTCTAGTGCCATCTCATTGCTGAACCAGCATTTCCTTAAAAAGAATATCTTTTAGCTTGGCAGGCTTTGCCGCTTCCTTGACCCGCATCAAGAGCTCTTCCCGTAGGCGCTGCAGACCGGCAGCGCCTTGAACATCCTCAGGTCGTAGACTGCGCAGATATGTCACGATCTCGTTCTCGATCCGCGGCTGCAGCTCCTCAACCAGTTTTTGCTCTTCGGGCGATCCCACCTCGAGAACCAACGTGGTCACCATGAACGGCTGCTTCTTGCCAGTCATAATTAGATTGGCTTGCATCTTCGGCAATTCGATGAAGACAGGTGGATGCGCCTCGTCCTCACTCCCTTCTTCTTCCGCTGGTTCAGCTGTGGCATGGGCATCACCACCGCCCTCACCGCCATGAGACGCGTCCTCTTTCTTCGGCTCTTCCTTAAAAAGGAGGAAATAGGCTGCGGCACCGCCGCCACCTAGAAGCAGCAGAGGCAGAACGATGAACAACACAAGCTTCTTGCCGCTTATCTTTTTCTTGGTTTGCGGTGCGTCTTCTTCAGCCTTTTCAGCCATCTTTCCTCGACGTCCCAAATGGCCCTTGGCCGCCTGACAGCGCCGAAACAAGGCCGGGTGGTGCTGGCCGCTTGGCGAGGCGCCAAGAATATGCAGCCGGGCAATGGGCTTAAACTAGGCGGCGATGGTTAACATCCAGTGAACCGGCGAACGCGTCTACCGCCGCAATTTATGCCGGACGGCGACAATTTCTGCCGAGGGAATTTTCTGCCATCACTGCTGTCGTGTTTCAATAAGCAGCTGAAACACAAAAGATTAATTACTGGCACGAGGTCTGCATAAGGGTCGTTACCGGCCGCAGAGCTGGATGAAACTGACCCATTGAGGGCACCGTCATGGAAACACCGACTTACATCGTGCTGTCGCGCGAGCTGGGTCTTGAACGACAGATGGCCCTGGTGGCCAACAATTTGGCAAACACCAATACCGATGGCTTCAAGGCCGAGGGCATGGTGTTCAGCGAATATCTTATACGCGCCGAAAAGCCGGTGAAACTCTCCTACACACAGGACTTCGCTAGCTATCACGACCTTCGTGAAGGCAGCATCAAACCAACCGGTAACGATCTCGATATGGCAATCCAGGGCAAAGGTTATTTTGTCCTCGAGACGCCCGACGGGCCGCGGTATACCCGCAACGGCCGCTTCCAGCTCAATGCAGCCAGCGAGCTCATCAATAGCTCCGGTTTCCGGGTGATGTCGGGTGGCGCCCCCATCGTGATCAACCCGGAAGACGGACCGATCACCATCGCAGCGGACGGCACGATTTCTGCCGACCGCACTCAGGGTGGCAACACACCGGTGATCTACGGCCGGGTCGATATCGTCGACTTCACAGGCAACAACCCACTGACGCCAGGTAACGGCCAAGTCTTTGGATCCGACGAAGCACCACAAGCGGTGCCGGCGGATCAATTCAAAGTGCAGCAGCGCATGATTGAAGGATCGAACGTGGATTCGATCCGCGAAATGACAAGCATGATCTGGGTGCAGCGCAGTTATCAAGCCGCTCAGAAATTCCTCGAAGGCGAGCACGAGCGCATGCGTCGTTCCATCAACTACATCATCCCCAGCTCTTAACGGCGGGTAGGAGATAAAGCCATGAAATCCTTAACCACCGCCGCGACCGGCATGTTCGCTCAGCAGCTGAACATTGATGTCATTGCCAACAATATCGCCAACGTCACCACGACCGGCTTCAAACGTAGTCGATCGGAGTTCGCCGATCTCCTCTATCAGGACCAGCGCCGTGTTGGAACACAATCTTCCGACACCGCGACTATCGTGCCAGCGGGCGTTCAGATCGGCGTCGGAGTCAAGGCCGTCGCGGTCTATCGCATTAATGAACAGGGCTCGCTCATCCCGACCGATAATCCGCTCGATATCGCGATTAAAGGGCGTGGCTATCTACAGGTGACCATGCCCGACGGCACTACCGCTTATACGCGCGACGGGGCACTGCGTCTTTCCAGCGACGGCACGCTTGTGACAGCCGACGGCTTCAATATCGTGCCTAATATCACAGTGCCCAACAATGCCAACGATATCTCGATCAACGCCAACGGCCAAGTTGAGGTAAGGATCGCAGGCCAGGTGACGCCGACGCTGCTGGGGCAGATTCAGCTGGCAACCTTCATCAATGATGCGGGTATGCAGCAAAGCGGCGACAATTTGCTGATGGAAACCGAAGCCTCCGGCGGTCCCACCACGGGCAATCCCGGCGATGTGGGCTTTGGCCTCATCCAGCAAAACTTCCTTGAGCAATCGAATGTCAACATGGTCGGCGAGATGACAGATCTCATCGCCGCGCAGCGCGCCTATGAAGTTAATTCCAAGGTCATCCAGGCGTCTGACGACATGATGGCGACCGTCAGCAATATTCGGTGAGGAGACGCGATATGACATATCGGCCATGGTATACGGGCTCACTCGCTCTCGCTCTTGCGCTCCTCCTCGCTTCCACCGCTTATGGCGGCGCACGTGCCGAGATGGTTGCAAACGCCGACGATGCGGATGGAGCGACCGACGAAGTCCCGCAAGGCCTCAGCCTGCGCAGCAACGTCATGGTGGATGACGATGTGGTGCGCCTCGGCGATCTCTTCATGGAATCGCTTTCGGTAGGCGATACACCGATCACACAGGCGCCAGCGCCTGGCACAACAATTGCTCTCGATGCTCGCTTTCTTCGACAAGTCGCACGCGCTTATCGACTGGATTGGCAACCTGGCTCCAAGTTCGACAAAGTCTTGGTCGGTCGCGTGAGTCAGCGCATCGACGCCAATCAGGTCATGACTGCGATGAATGATGCGATCCGCCAGCGTACCGGCAACGACGCACAGTTGGACTTGGTGCTGGATGGCGGCGACGTTGAATTTGTCCTTCCCACAAGCATTGCTGCCAGTATCGGTGTTCAGAGGTTACAGTATGATCCCGCCAGCCAACGCTTCGCTGCCACCTTGGTGGTGCCGGCAGAAGGCCCGACAGTGCAACAACGCCAGGTTTCCGGCACCGTTTACGAGACTATCGACATTCCGGTTTTCAATCGTGCCATGGTGGCTGGTACAACGGTACAAGCAGCAGATCTGCAGTGGATTTCGGTACGTACCGATCGCCTAATCGGTAATGTCGTTACCGACAGCCGGCAGCTGATAGGTATGACCGCTAAGCGACCACTCCGCACTGGCCAGATGTTACGTGGCAGCGACCTGGTCATGACGCCGACCATTCGCAAGAACACGTTAGTAACGCTCGCTTTGCAATCCGGGCAGATGAATCTGACTATCACCGGGCGCGCTCTTGAAGATGCTGCCATCGGCCAGCCAATTCGTGTTGTCAACGTCAACAGCAAAAAAGAACTGACCGGCATCGTTCAGGATTCGAGCACAATCGTGATCCCCATCGCCGGCCAACTCACTTTGAACTGAAGGAGGCCGCCATGGCCTATACCAGCCATCACCGCATTATAACCCTATCAATGACCCTTGCCACCCTGCTCGGCGCCAGCTCACTGGCCGGCTGCGGAAATATGATCGATCGCGTTGCCGGAATCGGCAAAGAACCATCGATGGATCCGATCGAGAACCCGCAGAGGGATCCGAACTATCAGCCGGTAAGCATGCCGATGCCGACACCGTCAGCGGATCTGCGCCAGCCGAACTCACTGTGGCGGCAGGGCAGCCGCGCCTTCTTCAAAGATCAACGCGCTGCCAAGATTGGCGACATCCTGACGGTTGTCATTGAAATCGATGACGAAGCCAAGCTCGACAACAAGACTGACCAAAACCGGGATGGCCGTAACAGTGCTGGCCTCGATAACCTCCTCGGCTATGAAACAATGCTACGGGATATTTTCCCCGACGGTATTGATGCTGGCAACCTGGTCAATTCTGATAGTGGATCTGCCACATCCGGTTCCGGAACAGTGGATCGGTCGGAGGCGATCAAGCTGCGTGTCGCGGCAATCATTACGCAAGTTCTACCCAACGGAAACATGGTGCTGCAGGGTACACAACAGGTGCGGGTAAACTACGAACTGCGCCAACTAACCGTCGGTGGCGTTATTCGGCCAGAAGATATCTCTAACGTTAATGAGATCGATTACGACAAGATCGCCGAGGCGCGCATCGCCTATGGCGGCAAGGGCACCTTGTCTGACGTCCAACAGCCGCGCTACGGCCAGCAGGTCTACGACATCTTCTTTCCATTTTAAGGCTTTCCCAACACGCGATTGAAAGGCGAGCGTATCTTGTAGCGAACGCGACTCGCGCCAGAGTTCATGACGGCAACTTGCCTTCCATCCAACCAGATGGAAGGTTTTTTTTGGTCGGCGCCGCAGCTTCGCCACTCTTCAAACACATCACGACCCATTTCCATCACCACAGTGACAGCATCGAGGCAGCGATTGGTTGTGACATGTTCCGTGAATTCGTCGTTTTTGGGATCAAGCAGGCTGCTGCCTGCATCTTTGCAGGTTCGTTTCTTTTGATGCTGGCACTTTCACGTCAGATCGAGATTCCGGGGCTTCCACGCTACGATTTTCTATTTCTCGCGGCCTTGGCAATTCAGCTGCTCCTAATCCTGCTACGTTTGGAGACCGCACGAGAGGTGGCGGTGCTGTCGCTTTTTCACTTGCTCGGCATGGGCTTAGAGCTCTTCAAGACATCACCCGGCGTCGGCTCGTGGAGTTATCCGGAAACAGCCTATTTCCGACTGGCAACGGTCCCACTTTACAGCGGTTTCATGTATGCAGCTGTCGCCAGTTATATCATGCAGGCGTGGCGTTTGTTTCATCTGCGAATTACGGGCTTGCCGCCGCTTTGGATCAGCGCGGGCCTTAGTGCAGTCATCTATCTCAATTTCTTCACGAATCATTATATCTCGGATCTGCGCTGGTTGCTTGCCGCAGCAATACTTCTGACCCACGGCCGCACGATGGTTTATTTTACTCCCCTTGATCGCGAGCGCCGCATGCCATTGGTGCTTTCTTTCGTGCTGATTGCATTTTTTATCTGGCTTGCGGAAAATATAGCTACTTATTTCGGTGGCTGGGTTTATCCGTCCCAGCTCAAGGCTTGGGCGATCGTTGGACCGCATAAGGTGACGTCCTGGATGCTGCTGGTGATCATCAGCGTCCTTATCGTCGCCATCCTGAAGCGTGCCTTCCTTCCGGCCGCTCAGCGACGGGACACATCTACAGCCAGCTCAGTAAGCGTTGTTGATAAATTTTCCCGCAACTCACGCTGATGCATTTATTGCAGGGATATTTATTGCTAAGCTCGCGACATGGCCGACCTAGTCACTGCCGCCGTCGCCAACCCGATCAACCGCGCCATCTTGCAGCGTCTACCCATGCTGAGTCTGCAAGATGCCTGGCTGGTCGCAGGCTGCGTCTACCAATCCTATTGGAATGTTCTCTCTGGTCGGTCGCCGAC
>CAYOYT010000027.1:0-12580 GCA_964408245.1 uncultured Dongia sp.
GCCCATGGCACCCTTAACGGGAGTGCGGCTCGCTCGGTCCTCGATGGCCTTCGATTGCAGCAAAGCGCAACGCGAATTACGCTGGCAGTGCCGGCCGTTGGTCCAGTCATTGCGCGACACTGTGCTAGATTTGCAGAAACGCGAACTATTGCGGCGGCAACTCGCTCTGGTCGCTTAAAGCGATTGGCGGTGGTGCTGCATTGGCCGCTGCATTGTAGATAAAGCCGTAAGCAGGGTAGATGCTGCCATAGACACCGGCTTCTAAATTATAGAAACGCGGCATAGTCCAATCGTTGCCGGGTGAAACGTCATAAACGTGCTGGCCGTTGATGACTTGGCCCGGAATCCAATTCGCGTGATCCACCAGGATCTCGCGTGAACTAACCACTTGCCGTACGACAGCTACATGGCCACTGCGCAAGCGGCCGGTTTGTGCCAACACGAGCACCGCGCCGGGTGCTGGTGCGAGACCGCGCTGATAAATGCCAGCGGCACCCCCCCACCAAGTATAAGCGTCGCCACGTAGATTGATGCCAGAGACAAGGCGCGCATAAGGAACACAAGAAACATTCTCATAGCTGACTGAAGCGGGAGGTCGTGCGAGTCCAGGTGAAACGCTGGCGCTCGTCGGTGTTGAAATTGGCAACTCGACTCCTCCACAAGCGGCCAAGAGCACCAATGCCGCCGTTAGGGATATTGTCGCTGTGTATCGAGAAATGTGTTTGAAGGTTGCTTTAGCCATGTTGCGATGTGCCAACGATTCGTCATGTTTTCACAATCATGCTAATCGAATCTGGGACGTTGAGAAAGATGCCGGGCAACTCTCAAAGTTGATGCGCGTTATCTAAGCGCGACAGCGCGTCTTTACTCTCATCCCGATGGCCCCATATTCACGTCACGATTTTGCGCCGCACAAAAGTTCTTTTGTGGCAGTGTTGTGCCGGTTAGTCTTACGTGTTTGGCGCAATATTATTTGCTAGTTCGGAGGGATATATGAGTACGGTAAAGCGAGCGATGTCGCGGCGCGGTGATGTCGCTTCTTTGCGGGTGAAACCAGCTGCTCATAAGCCCCCTAAATCTTCTGGTCTAGAGCCAGCTTTGAAGCCGCTGTCTCGGCTATTCTCGGTTGAAAAGAGCTTCGATGTATCGAAAACTGTGCGCGATCTTCAGGCTGTCTTTGGCGATCTGACAAACCTCCGGGAACGAAATCCGTTCGGCAATTCCGTAAAGCTTCTGGCGCTCGAGATCGGTAAGCGTCTTGACCAGGGCAAGCTGTCGCTAGGCGGCATCGAGACATTGATCCAGGAACTGACCGCTCGAGCCTTCGAGCATCGCGCCAACAGATTGCAGAGCTATTTGGGTGAAAGCGATCCGAAGCGAAACGAGCAGAAACTGCGCGATGTGTTTCGGGCGCTTGCAGCTGGATCGCGCCGGCCGGATAGCAAGGTTCAGGGAGCCCACATTCCCTTTCTGGCTTATAAAGCCGCTATTGAGCGCGAATTGTTCGGCATCGTCATCACTGGTCACCCGACATTCAGCCAGTCATACGAAATGGTCCGGTTGTTGGCGGAGCTCGGCATCAATCGTGGAGCCGACGGTCAAAAGATCACCGCTGCGCGTCGGCGAAAAATTCAGACGGAAGCACGCGCCGTCGAGCATAGGCCGCCGGAGAGACTTGACCTTGGTTATGAGTATGAGATGTCGGTTGCTGCGATCGGCAACATTCATGTGGCCTTACGGCGTGTCTATGAGGTCGTGCTTGACGTCGCTGCCGAAAACTATCCTGAGGAGTGGCATCAGCTATCACCACGCCTAATCACCGTCGCAAGCTGGGTCGGTTATGATCTCGATGGCAGATCCGACATCAAATGGAGCGACACGCTCTTCAAGCGTCTCAAAATTCAGGTTCTACAGCTACAACGCTACGTGACGGCAGTTGAGGAGCTTCGCAGCGGCATCGATCGGAAGCGCGGCACTCTCGACTTGATGCATCTTCTCGAGCTTCTGGAAAGCAGGCTCTCGCTGGCAATCAAAGAAGCCGAGGACGAGATATCAGTTTTTCAAAGTGGCAAGAAGGAAGGTGAGGCATCCCTTGTCTGGGCAGAGGAAGTACGCCGTACTGCTAAGCGCATGCATGATGGGCACGATTTGCGTCTCATCGATTCCGCGCAATTGTTGGAACTGATCAGCCGCGCCATTGACCTTGTCAAGAAGCCTGAACAGCATCGGCGCCTCATCATTCTACGAGCAGAGCTTGCTAATCACGGGCTGGGCCTCGCGCATACACATGTCCGGTTGAACGCAGTGCAAATACATAATGCGATCCGCAAGCTGATCGATATGGAAGCAGCCCCTGATGATCCTGCGCATAAGCGTTCTTATATCGCGAAGATTACGAAACTGCTGCAAAGCGTGAAGCCTGTGAAGATCAGTTTTGCATCAATCCTGGCAGAACGCACTTCCGCCAAGCGACTGTTCATGGTCGTCGCGCAGATGTTGAAATTCATTGATACCACGATGCCAGTACGATTCCTCATCGCCGAGACTGAGACGCCTCTGACGTTGCTTGCAGCTCTCTATTTTGCCAAGCTTTTTGGCGTCGACAGTAAGGTTGATATTTCACCTCTATTTGAAACCACCAAGGCATTCGAGCGCGGGATTCGTGTCATCGACGAATGCTTGCAGAACCCAGCTTTCTCCGTTTACGTGCGCAAGCGTCGGCGTTTGTGTATTCAGACTGGCTTTTCCGACGCGGGCCGTCATCTGGGCCAAACCGTCGCCGCTATCTCGGTCGAATGGTTGCGACTAAAGCTTGCCGAGTTACTGTGCCAGCGGGGTTTCGATGATATCGAAGTGGTCATTTTCGACACTCATGGTGAATCCATCGGTCGTGGCGGGCACCCGGAAGACTTTCGGGCACGGCTCGAATACATCGCCTCTCCAGTCAGTCGATGGAATTTCGCGCAGGCCGGTATTCGGGTGAAAGAAGAGGCAAGTTTTCAGGGCGGTGACGGCTATCTTTACTTTATCACGCCGGATGTCGCCTTGGCGTCGGTTACGCGTATTCTCGAATATATGCTGCCGATCCCAACCGACGACTTTGAATCGGATCCCGCATACAGACACGACGAAGATTATGTAAAGGAGTTCTTTATCACGATCCGCCGTTTCAACGAGGACGTGATGAACGATCCCGCTTATGCGGCGTTGCTCGATACTTTCGGCGGCAATCTTCTCTTCGCGAGCGGATCGCGCCCAGTGAAGCGCGAACACGAAGGTCTGGCCCAGCGAGTCAATCTGGCTCACCCGAAGGAGATGCGGGCCATTCCACATAATGGCATTCTTCAGCAGCTCGGTATGTTAGCGAATACCGTCGGTGGCGTCGGGGAGGCGATCGCCCGCGACCCGGAGCGCTTTCAGCGGCTTTATCAATCCTCGTCACGCTGCCGGCGACTTCTCGGTATGGTCGACTGGGCTTTATCTTTCACGGACCTTGAAGCCCTGAAATGCTATGTTGATCTTTTCGATCCAGGACAGTGGCTATCACGCGCCTATCAAGCGAAGAATCCGGTCGCGGCGGCGGAGCTTCGCTATGTCGCTGAACATCTGGAAGGCGATCGAATCTATGGGAAACTCGCTAAGATCTATCGTGTATTCCAGCGCGATATGTTGGATCTGCGTGAGGGATTAGCGCTAGTTGGCTTACCGCAAACGAAGATTAGTGACGAGATCCGCATGAATCTACGTCTTATGCATGGTCTGAGGATCGCACTCATTATGCGCATTTTCACCCTGACGGCGCATATCCCGGATTTCTCAGACCAGCACAACATCACGCGTCAGCAATTGATCTCGAAGATTTTTCATCTTGAGATCGACGATGCCATACGCCGGCTAGGCATGATCTTTCCGAAAGTTGAACAATTGAAATTCGCGGGCGATTTCGGCGAGACATCGACGTATGTCGGCGATTGGCACCAGACCTATGAGCGTGAGCATCAGGCAATCTTCGGGCCGATCGCGGGTCTTTACACCCTGGTTCGACGCCTCAGTACTGGCATCGTACATACTATCGGTGCATTGGGTTAACGATTGTGAACGTGAGAGATCGAGCTGATTGTCGGAACCGACATAACTTGGGTATGCTTTGGCGTAGCAATTCTATGCACGCTTTAGTCTTAAGGATTTCCCATGAAGATCGATTTTGTTGCTAAACCAGCGGATAACGCTGCTGTTCTGGTCGTGCTCGTGGCCGCGGGTGGCAAGCTTGGCCCGCATGCCGTCGCTCTGGACAAGGTGCTCTCGGGTGCAGTGCAGCAAAGCCTTTTATTGCCGCGCTTCAAGGCGAGGAAGGGGGAAATTAATGATTTGCTGGTGCCAGCCGCTCTCGATGCCCGCCGGGTTATCTTGTTGGGGTTGGGTGCCGCGAACGAGATCGAGGCGCTCACGTTACGAGAGGCTGGCGGCGCCTTGGCAGCCCATCTGCTGACAGAGTTCGAGACAGGTGCGACGATCTTCGTTGACCAAATAACGGACAGCAAAGTGGATGAAGCGCAGATCGCCGGCGAAATCGCTTTGGGTGCCGCGCTGCGCAATTACCGGTTTGATCGTTTCTTAACACAGCCAAAGCCGAACAAGGCGCCAGCGCTGACCAGACTTTCCTTTGTCGTCCCAAATCCTGTCGCCGCAAAGAAAGTCATGACCCGGCTCCAAGCACTTGCCAATGGCGTGAATCTTGCTCGCGATCTCACAAATGAACCGCCAAACGAGCTTTATCCGGAAAGCTTCGTTGCGCGCGCCCAGGGTTTGACCAAACTGGGTGTGAAAGTCGAAGCGCTCAATGAGAGGGATATGGCAAAGCTCGGTCTCAATGCCTTGCTATCAGTTGGCAAAGGTTCGGCCAATCCACCCCGGCTCTTAGTGCTCCAATATCAAGGAGCATCTTCCAGAAAGAACAACGGACCGCTTGCCTTTGTAGGCAAGGGCGTGTGCTTCGATTCCGGTGGCCTTTGCATCAAACGTGCCGGTGGCATGTATGAGATGAAGGGTGACATGGCGGGCGGAGCTGCCGTCGTCGGCCTTATTCGTGCGCTCGCCGAACGTAAGGCGAAGGTCAATGTCGTGGGTGTTGTCGGTCTCGTGGAGAACATGCCGTCTGGCACTGCGTTCAAGCCCGGTGACATCGTGAAAACAATGGCCGGTCGAACCATCGAAATGATCGATACCGATGCTGAAGGGCGCCTGGTCTTGATCGACGCGCTCTATTACACAGCCTCCCGTTTCAAACCGAAATCGATCGTCGATATGGCAACGCTGACCTACTCTATTCAACAAGCACTCGGTAGTGCCTTTGCCGGCATCTTCTCTAACAATGACAATCTTACCACGCAGTTGACGGCGGCAGGGCAGGTAGTGGGTGAACGCTTGTGGCGTATGCCGCTCGATAAGATATATGACGAGAATCTGGAATCCCGCATCGCCGATATCAAGCATCATGCCGATGACGCGGAATCAGCCGATGCCGCTCATGCGGCAGCCCTGTTGAAGCAGTTTGTCGAAGATCGTCCCTGGGCGCATCTCGATATTGCTGGTCGCGAGTTTGCTGGAAAAGATCGCTCGACCTGTCCGGCGGGAGGTACCGGCTATGCGGTTCAATTGCTGGAGCAATTTGTCGCAAAGGCCGAAGGTATTATTTAAACGCCAAGCTCTACCTATCGCAATTATCTATATAGGTCATAGAATAAGCGCTATTTGACTTATACTCGTAATAAAAACATCATCAAGCAAGCGCATATCCGCGCCACTTTCCTAGCGCCGCGTTTGGCGTTCGCACATCAGGAGATTGGGGAATGAAAAATTGGATCTCGCGCCGGCAATTGGCGCTGTTGGGGGTCGCCATCTTTGGGACCGCTGCTACTCTGTTGGCTCTGCTACAACCGACCTTGGCCGATGATGTCGTCCTCAAGGTTTACACCGCGCTCGAGGAAGAGCAACTGCCGGTCTATAAGGAGGCATTCGAAAAAGCCAATCCTGGCATCATCATCGAATGGCAGCGTGACTCGACGGGTGTGATCGCAGCGCGTCTTTTGGCCGAGAAGGAGAACCGTCAGGCCGACGTTATTTGGGGTCTTGCCGCAACCAGCCTGATGGTTCTCGACAAAGAGGGCATGCTGGAGCGTTACAGTCCTAAGGGCTTCGATGAGATTAAAGACGATTTCAAGGACACGCGTAGTGACGGCCCCACCTGGATCGGTATGGACGCCTGGGCCTCGGCTATTTGCTATAATACCGTCGAAGCGGAAAAGCTTGGTTTGCCGAAGCCTGCTTCCTGGAAAGATCTGCTGGACCCCGTCTACAAAGATCAGATTGTGATGCCAAATCCCGGTTCGTCGGGTACAGGCTTTCTCACCGTGTCAGCTTGGCTACAGCTTTTTGGCAGTGAGGGCGGCTGGGATTACATGAGCAAATTGCATGAGAACATCAAAACCTATCTGCATTCTGGCTCAAAACCCTGCAAAGCGGTCGGTGCTGGCGAATATCCGATTGGTATTTCTTTCGCCTATCCGGGTGTGAAGTTGATCAATGATGGTGCCCCCGTCGAGGTCATCCTGCCAAGTGACGGCATCGGCTGGGATATGGAAGCGACAGCCATCCTGAAAGGGACGAAAAATCTCGAAGCGGCCCAGAAACTTGCCGACTTCTCGTCCAGCGCTGACGCCAACAAGCTCTACAATGAGAGCTATCAGGTGCTAGCGCGTAAGGATGTGACACCGACGCTTCCAGCCAACTATCCGATTGACGAGGAAAAACTGATGATTTCGCCAAACAATTTTTATGAGATGGCGGATCATCGTCAATCCATACTTGATGAATGGCAGCGCAGCTTTGGTTCCAAAGACGCGCCCAAGTAAAGCACACGACCAAAACAAAACGCCACGAAAGACGATCCCGCTGCAGACGCCGCGGGGTCGTCTCATTTTTAGAGGTGGGGCATGACGAGCAGAAATCCCTATTTGCGTATCGAGCTTGTCAGTAAAAATTTTGGCGACTTCCAGGCTCTGAAGAGCATATCGCTGGACATTTATCCGGGGGAGTTCGTCTGTTTCCTCGGCCCATCGGGCTGCGGCAAGACAACCTTGCTGCGTGCCATTGCCGGCCTTGATATTCAGACCACTGGTCGCATATTCCAGGATGGAGTTGATATTTCTGGCTTGCCGCCGTCGCAGCGTGATTTTGGCATTGTCTTCCAATCCTATGCGCTGTTCCCAAACCTAACTGTTGGCGCCAATGTCGGCTATGGACTGACTGGTGGAAAAATGTCGCGCGAGGTTATCGCAAAGCGCGTCGCGGAATTGATGGTACTTGTCGGTCTCTCGGGCCAAGAGAAGAAATATCCGGCGCAGCTCTCTGGTGGTCAGCAGCAACGTGTGGCTTTAGCCCGCGCATTGGCGATGTCGCCGGGTCTGCTCTTGCTGGATGAGCCATTGTCAGCGCTCGATGCGCGCGTGCGTCAATATCTACGCGCCGAGCTCAAGCAATTGCAACGTCGAATTAACGTCACCACAATCATGGTGACGCACGATCAAGAAGAGGCCTTGGCAATTGCAGATCGCATTGTTGTCATGAACGAAGGACTTATCGAACAGGTCGGCACGCCTATGGAAATATATCGCCAGCCGGCCGCGACATTCGTTGCCAACTTTGTGGGCCAGATGAATTTCATCGAGGTTGATATCGCTTCGGCAAACTCGATCCGTTTGGGACAGGTCATGTTGGAGACGAACAGCGTGGACCTGAAGGCCGGGCAAGGTGCGACGCTTTGTATCCGGCCGGAGGATATTCAGATTCGCGGCATCGCTGCCGAACAGGGTAATACTGTCATGACTCGGATCGAGCATATGGAATTTCTCGGCTCTTTTTGCCGCGCCGAGCTAAGTTTGACATCCGGTCAGACTTTGCGTGCAGATTTTTCGATCAATGCGATGCGCGATCTTGGTCTCGTCCCTGGGCAGGAATTGTGCGTCGCGCTGCCTGGTGATCGTATGCGTCTCTTTATGGACACGCAGAAAGCAGCACATCATGACTGATGTCGCACTGTCTGAAGTCACTTTGCCCACACGGGTAAAAGCGAAAGTCAGCGTCGAGGAGTGGGGTGCACGCGGCGCATTGCTGGTGCTAGGCATTTATCTCATCGTCACGCTGGTTTTGCCACTTTACACGCTGCTGACAAAGAGCGTGCAGGATAAGGATGGCCAATTCATCGGCCTGGTCAATTTTGCGCGCTATTTTGATGACCCGGCGATGCTTCAGTCATTGGGCAACACCATCTATGTGTCGATCTTGGGTACTGTCATCACCATTGGCCTTGCTTTTGTCTATGCCTACGCTCTGATGCGGACATGCATGCCAATGCGCAAGATTTTTCGTGCCATCGCTTTGGTCCCGCTGTTGGCACCATCGCTTCTTCCCGGCCTGGCACTTGTCTATCTCTTCGGCAATCAGGGTATTTTTAAATCTGCGCTGATGGGACATGAGATCTATGGTCCGATCGGTATCGTCATTGGCGAAGTTTTCTTTGCGTTTCCGCATGCGCTGATGATCCTGGTGACGGCACTTTCCGTCGCCGATGCTCGTCTTTATGAGGCTGCGGAGTCGCTGCGCGCAAAGCCGGTACGCATTTTCTTCACCGTAACATTGCCCGGTTGTCGCTATGGCTTGGTAAGCGCTGCCCTTGTTGTCTTTACCCTGATCTTCACGGATTTCGGCGTGCCGAAGGTTATCGGTGGTTCCTACAACGTGTTGGCGACCGATGTTTATCGCCAGGTTATCGGCCAGTTTAATTTCCAGATGGGCGCCGTCGTTGGCCTCATCTTGCTTTTGCCCGCAGTCTTGTCCTTCGCCGTCGATCGCTTCGTCCAACGCAGGCAGGTCGCATTGCTATCTGCACGCGCGGTCCCGTTGCAGCTGAAGGCGCGACCCGGCATCGACCGGCTATTTCTAATGCTGGTAGCGCTTGTCGCGGGCTTCATGCTGCTGGTTCTCGGCATGGCGCTATTTGGCTCGCTCGTCAAACTGTGGCCTTATAATCTCAGCCTGACGCTAAAATGGTATGACTTCTCTCGCGTCGGAACGGGCGGCTGGGGTCCTTATTTTAGCAGCCTACGTCTGGGAGCGATGGTTGCGTTCATCGGCACAACTGTTATTTTCTGTGGCGCCTATCTGATTGAAAAGAGCAGAGGTGTGGGTCGGTTTCGCACGGTCCTACATTTTTTGGCTATGATTCCGCTAGCCGTGCCGGGAATTGTACTGGGTCTTGCTTATATTTTTTTCTTCAATGCACCAAGCAATCCGCTCAATTTCATCTATGGCACAATGACGATCCTGGTCGTTAATACTGTGTGCCATTTTTATACGGTAAGCCATCTTACCGCCATCACGGCGCTGAAACAGGTCGACGCCGAATTTGAAGCCGTCGGCGCATCGCTCAAGGTGCCGTTCTATCGAACCTTCTGGCACGTAACAGTGCCGATATGTCTACCGGCGATCCTTGAAATTATGGTCTATCTCTTTATCAACGCCATGACGACCGTTTCAGCGGTGATATTCCTCTATTCGTCTGAAACTAAGCTGATGTCGATCAATGCTATCAACACCGATGATGCCGGAAATACTGCCACCGCCTGTGCTATGGGCATGGTCATCGTCGCGACCTCCGGCGCCGTGAAGGGTCTTCAAGTCCTTATCGCCGGTGGTCTCGAACGCCGGACGCAGGCTTGGCGTAAACGCTAAGCAAGCTTTATCGGCATATTTTTCGGAGCAGGCGCACATGAGCTGGCGGGAATCTTTTCTCGCCGGTTGGTTCCAGCCGGATGGAGATGGGAATCCTTGAGTATGTTACAGTTTAATGACGCTATTCGAGTCGAGGTCTAAGAAGTATGGTCTTATTGCTGCATCTATTCGGCGCGGCCGCGCTCCTATTGTGGGGGTTGCGCATGGTGCGGACAGGCGTTTTGCGTGCGTATGGCGCGCAACTGCGCCAGAGTCTCAGTAAGGCAACCAGCAACCGCTTCACCGCATTCCTCACTGGGCTTGGCATTACATGCTTGCTACAGTCATCGAGTGCTACGGCCCTGTTATCCGCTTCCTTTGCGTCGCGCGGGCTTGTGACGACGGCCGGGGCACTTGCCGTCATGCTGGGGGCCGATCTCGGCACCAGTCTGGTTGCGCAAGCTTATTCATTCAAAGTGGGCTGGGTCTCGCCTCTCTTGATCATCATCGGTTGGGTGATGTTCAACAAGTTCGAAGATTCTAAGGTCAAGGATCTGGGGCGAGCGATCGTCGGCCTCGGAATTGCACTGTTGGGGCTGCATCTCATCACCGATGCGGCTGAGCCGGTACGTGACGCTCCGTTGCTGCCGCAGCTCCTCTTGGTTATGAGTGATGCACCCATGTTCAGTGTCCTCGTCGGCGCAGCGCTTACGGTGCTGTCGACTTCAAGTCTTGCCGTAGTGTTGTTGGTTGTCAGTTTCATCGTCAAAGCCCTGATACCGATTGATCTCGGTCTCGCGTTGATCCTTGGTGCTAATTTGGGCAGCGCCGTGATGCCGATCCTGGCAACGTCAGGTGAGCCACCGGAAGCACGCCGGGTGCCAATCGGCAATCTTATCTTTCGCGTCATTGGCGTAACGCTGGCTGTACCGCTCTTAGGCTTGGTGCAGCCGTATCTTGCTGAAATTCAGTCTGAGCCCGCACGTCAGGCGCTGAACTATCATGTGATCTTCAACCTGGCGCTGGCGGTCATCTTCATTTGGTTCACCAGTCCGGTCGCACGTCTGACTTCGCGCCTATTGCCCGATCAGGTGAATTCCGACGACCCCAGCAAGCCGCGTTATCTATCGCAAGGTCCCGTCGATCAACCAACGATCGCCCTGGCAAATGCCGGCCGCGAAGCTCTGCGCATGGGCGATCTGGTGGGGCAGATGCTGCGCCAGTCGCTGGCGGTTTTTCGCTCTGATGATCGGCGCCTGATTAAGCAGGTCAGTGATATCGACAGCCACATCGATCGCCTCAACGAGGCGATCAAGCTCTACCTCACCGGCGTCAGCCGTGAACTGATGGATCCCAAAGACCAGAAGCGAGTTGTTGATCTCATTACATTCATCACTAATCTCGAGCATATCGGCGATATTTTGGATAAGAATCTGATGGAGCTTGCGGCCAAGAAGTTAAAGTACCAACTCAAATTTTCACCCGAAGGCACACGCGAATTGGACGAGCTCCACGAGCGTCTGACGCACAATCTCGAGCTGGCGATGAATGTCTTTATGTCCAGTGATATCAAGCTGGCGCGGCAGCTTTTCGCCGAGAAGCAGATTTTTCGGGAGCTTGAACGCATCGCCGCCGAGAATCATTTGGAGCGCCTGCGTTCCGGTCGCATCGAGAGTATGCAGACCAGTTCACTGCATCTCGACATTCTGCGGGATCTGAAGCGAATTAATTCGCATCTTGCCATCGTTGCACAGCCGATTCTGGAATCGGCCGGTGAACTTAGCCCGTCGCGCTTACGCTGATTTATACTTACTTGCCGGTACGGCGATCACCGCCGGGCAGGCGTACCGGACGCCGCAGGAAAGCGGGCAGGTGGTCGCCAAAGCCATGGCCGGCAATCATCGCATCTTCATCGGGCTGCGCCTTCGCTTGCGCACGACGTTGATGGCGATTTTCATGTGGTTGCACGGGAAGAAGTGGCTTCTGCACCACCTCCAAAGCAACCGGCAGCGCGGTGCTGGCTTCTAGGCGATCGTGACGATGCAACGAGTCCGTGGGATGCGGAATAGCCGCATCAATCACAGCTTCCGTGGCAATTGCTGGAGCCACATCTTTTCGGCCACTACGACGGCGCCGGCGCGACTTACCCTCGGTACTCGGTGCTTCGGATGCATCTACCATCGGGGCAACGACGTTCTCCTGTGGCAGATCTTGCTGGCTCGTCTCGGTCCGGAGGGGACGATTTCTCCCACGGCCTTGCGCTACGCTCTTGCTGCGACCACGTGCACGGCGACGGTCGCCTTCTTCAAAGGGTAAGGATTCGATGCCGTCGATCGTGATGGTGGGTATTTCCTTCCCGATCAATTTAACGATCGCTGCCATATTCTTACCGTCGTAGGGCGTCGCAAAAGTGAATGCACGACCCTCACGTCCGGCACGGCCTGTGCGGCCGATGCGATGGACATAATCTTCGGCGTGAATCGGTGTATCGAAATTGAAAACATGGCTGAGACCAGCGATATCGATGCCGCGAGCTGCTACGTCGCTGCAGACCATGAGTGAGGCTTCGCCGCGCTTGAACAATTCCAACGTATCGCTACGCGCAGATTGTGGCATGTCGCCGTGCAAGCGGACGGCTTTGAAGCCATGCTTGGTCAGCGACTTGTAAAGGATATCGACGTCGACTTTGCGATTGCAGAATATGAGGGCATTGCCGACATCTTCGGCGCGGATTAGGCGGCGTAGAGCTTCGCGTTTATCCATTTCGTCGACGATGATCATGCCCTGGGTCACGGTCGTTGCCGTGCTCGCT
>CAYOYT010000028.1:0-12463 GCA_964408245.1 uncultured Dongia sp.
CAGCTGTTCCACCTGATTCACCTGGCGGTTGAAATCAGCCAAGGGAAAAGGGCGCGTCAGATGCACCATGGCGAGTGTCAATTCGGTGCCGGCAAACTTGGCATCGACCACGAGGGCACGGGTGTCTATTCCGAACGCGCGCACGCGGATGTCGTCAATGTCGCCGAGCCCTGCCTTCACGAAGATGCCCATGCCGTCGCTGGTCTTGAGCAGCCAAGGGCGATAATGGTCGCGCAGTTCCGGCAAGATATCGCTAAGCCGCAGCTCATTTGCCGGCGCGGGGTGGATCACTGGCTGCTCACCGAGCGCCTGGTTGGTATCGTCGCTGAAATCCGGCACGAAAATGAGATCGGGCTGCACCCCCAGAGCGTATTTCAATGCCTCTTGGTCCGAACTCGGCAAGACGATGAGCTTGATCTGCCGCATATCGGAATTGACCGGTACGCTGCCGCTAGCGAGCCAGGGCGTCAGCAAAGCCAGGACCGGAACAGTCATGAAGGTAAAGCCACGCCAATGCCGCCGCCACAGGGCGAGGAGGATCATGCCGATCGACATGAGCAGGGCTGGCAGGCGGAAACTGTCAAGTAACGTGAGATGCAGCGAGAGTGGTGCCAGCAAAACGGCGATGACCAGCGTCAGCCAGAGGGCGACGCTGGTCCGGATGATGCGGCTGTGTTTCATCGCGCGTCGAAAGCAATAATTGCCTCGACGGGGCGATGATCCGAACCGACATCGGGGCCTGCAGCGAGCGAAATTAAGCGTGGATTGCCGCGCGTCATGACATGGTCAATGGGTAGGCGCAAAGCGGCGGGCAGCCAGTTCGGCCAGGACGGTGCCATATCGCCCTTGCTGTCAAGGCCGGTTGTCTGGCGCAGATATTGCTGCGTGCGGCTCCAGGGCGCCATGTTGAAATCGCCCATCAGGACAAGATCAGGCTCAAGCTGATTGACCGCAGCGGTCAAGGCGACCGCCTGTTTCGTTTGTAATAGCGACGGCAGGCCTGTGGGGAGCAACCTGCGGTCAGCTAAAAGGGCGTTATCGCTGGCAACGGGGATTTTACTGAACGGCCAGGAAAGATGCGTGACGGCGATTGTCACCGGTGGCACATTGCCCGGCGGCGCGATTTCCCCCCAGACCAGCACGGGCAATTTGCCCTGGATGCGGCCCTTGCCCTCAGCGTGGAACGGATATTTAGATAACAGCATTTCCTGGCAAATATTATCCGCCGAGACGCAGTCTATGCGAAAGGGATATTGCGCGTTAAGTGCGGCGAGTTCTTGCTTCCAGGCCGGCGATACTTCGACCAGACCAATGACGTCGGCACCGCTGTTGCTGAGATAATCCAGGACCGCCGCATAAGAATCGCCGTAGTAATGCACGTTCAGCGAGATCAGGTTCAACTGCGTCTGCCGGTCCGACGGCAAGGCCATGGCCCTGCTGGGCACTGGCCAATAGGGATGGATGATCCAGATCTGGATAAAGGCAATACCGGCGATGACACTCACCCAGCGCCAGCGACGCAACGCCAGGGCCAGTGCGCCGAGAAGGATAGCCGCCATCAGGATTTGCAGGGCAAAATGCTCGGCGATATCGGCGAGTGGCCAATAAGGATGGAGCAGCGGCAAGAAGGTCACGAGCAATAGGCTCAGCGAGCCTGCCGCCAGCCCAATATGCAGGCCTTTGATGAAGGGACTGCGTTGGCGCGGAACGGCGGGTTCGGGTAGGTCGGTTTCGGGTGAAAAATCGGCTAGATCATCTTGGAGCAAAATCGCACCTCGGCTGCCGGATTCTCCGGCTTTCATGAAGATTATTAGGTCATCTGCTGCCGTTTATGATGGGCGCACGTGGCGACAATATGGCGTGGGGCGTGCAATCCTCAGGCAAATCATGTCATTCTTCAGGTGAAACCAGGGGAGCCGGAATGCCGGTGCGGATCTTGCGTATCATTGCTGGGGGTGTGACGACGGTCTTTGCGGCCGTCGCTTTGGCATGCGTCCCGTTCGCTACTGCTGCTGAGATCGATGACGACGTGATCCTTGGCGCCTTGGTGGCCGAATTTCATATCAGTGTCGCTGCTTCGCTGCTGCCTGAAGCCCCGACGGCCGATGAGTCCTTACCGGAGGAGGCGATTGTGGGCGCAGCACAGCTCATCGTCCTCACCGGCGTCGTGGAAAAACCAGCGGATGCGACCGAGGCCGATCTCGGCAAGGCGCTTGACGCCTTCCTGGTTTTTGCAGCGACTCTCGACAAAGCAAAGTTGCCACCGATCGCACCGAACCTGGCAAAGCTCCTCGCCTGCCAGCTTATCGGCCTCAACCCGGATGCGCGGGCAGCCCTCGGTGCCGCACTGAAGATCGATGTGGCGGGCGCCGAGGCCTGTGTCGCCGATGCAGCGAAGGCGAGCGCGCGCTGGAACGGGCGGCTCGACCCCTATCGCCGCGGGCCCGGCCACACGCCACCTGAGGGTGCCGGCCCGCTCTATGTCGAGATTGCACCCGTCATCGATGAGTCAAACGAAGTGATCGCCGAAAGCCTTCACAAGAGCGGGCTATTCGAAGGATTGGCCGATCGCCTCAATGCGAAATTGGCGCTCCCCTATGGGCGCATGCTGTTGGTGACTGAATGTGGTGGCCCGAATGCCTTCTTCAACCCAGAACGGCGCGAGCTCGTGTTGTGTGATGAACGCATCGCCGCTTGGATTGCCGTGCAGGGCAAGGGTACCTAAGACGACCTGATCTTATCCCAGCTGCTCTTAAGCGCGCTTAGCAAGATAGTCGTCGCATAACTCGATCAACCGAGTGCGGCCGAAGCTCGGATCGTGGCCAGCATGCACCACGCGAACGGGGAGTTCACGCAGGCGCTTCATGGTCTTCACATAAGTGGGGATATGCGCACCGTCGATTTCGTCCAGCAGCGGTCCGTCATAAAGCGCATCGCCCGAAAAAAGCGTGCCGCTCGTCGCCTCCCAAAGCCCCAGCGATCCGGGCGAATGGCCAGGCAGGTGCAACACCTCGAAGCGACGATTGCCGATATCGACCAGATCGCCATCCTCGACGATCTCGGTAACCGGCGCCGGGTTGATCTGATAGCTGCGCAAATCGTAGCCGGCATGGGGTAGGGCCGTGATCAGATCGCCGTCGATGGCATAGCCGGCGACGCGGATCTTGATCACCTCCTCGTTGCTGAAATCGGCATAGAGCAGTGTGCCCTTCTCGCTAGGCTGCGCCAGATTGTGGGCTTCATCCTTGTGCACCAAGCAATTCTCAAACTCACAATGTCCGCCAATATGGTCGGCATGGGTATGCGTCGCGACAGCGGTCACGGGCTTATCGAGTAGATGCTTGGCGGCGTCCCTAAGGCTGACGATACCCATGCCGGTATCGATCATGAGGTCGCGCGTTGTGCCGCGCACATGCCAGATATTGCAGCGCATGAGCGGGATGACATGGGGTTCCCACAGCAGCGTGATGTCGTCATCAATTTTTCGGCTCTCGAACCAGCGGTCGGCAATGGGTAGCATTGATTTCACAATCCTTTGAATTTCGGCGCACGCTTTCCCATGAAGGCCGCGAGGCCTTCTTGGAAGTCCTCGGTATCGGCGGCCAATGATTGCAGCTCAGCCTCTAGCGCTAATTGTTGTTCCAGGCTGTGATGACCGCCGGCATTGAAGGCCTTTTTCATGAGCGCGATCGCCTTCGTGGGCGCAACGGTGAGGCGTGCTGCCAGAGCATCAACCTCGCCAGCAAAATCGCAATCCGGCACGGCGCGCCAGATCAATCCGAGATTCGCTGCCTGACCGGCGGTGATTTTTTCGCCCAAAATGGCAAGACTTAAGGCACGAGCAGGGCCTAACAGCCGCTGCAGCATATAGGTACCGCCGGCATCGGGAATGAGGCCGATCCGGGCGAAAGCGAGATCAAAAGCCGCACTTTCCGCGGCAAGTGTTATATCGGCCGATAAAGCGAGCGACAGCCCGGCACCGGCGGCGATGCCGTTGACCGCGGCAATCACCGGCAGGTCGAGACTCCGCAGTTGCCGCACCACGGGATTATAGTAACGCTCGACCGTATCGCGTACGACACGACCATCCTCGACAGCACCCTTATCGCCGAGATCTTGTCCCGCGCAGAAGCCACGCCCTGCCCCGGTGAGAATCAGCACACGCGCCGCATTATCGGCAGCGATATCAGCGAGCGCATCGGAGAGATCGCCCAGCAGATTCCGTGTCAGTGCATTGAGACGTTGCGGGCGGTTGAGGATGACGCGGCGGATGGTGCCTTCCTTAACGACGAGGATTTCGGCTTCGCTCATGTTTCTTTCTCAAAGCTCCTTGGCGTAAACTTTCTTGGCCCACAGATTTCTTCAGGCCAGATGCATTGCCAACAGGTCTCGGGGCAAGGATGATGCCATATTGCCCGGCTCATGCGATAGTTTCCCGAAAATAGATCAGGACGGGGAGAGCGATGCGCAAATTTCTGTCGGCTGCGGGATTTCACGGCGCCGTTGCCGTTGGGTTCGGGGCCTGGGCCGCGCATGGCGCGCAAGCGGTTCTGTCGCCACCGGCCATCGAATGGGTCAAGACGGGTTCCGCCTATCAACTGTGTCATGCCTTGGCCTTGCTTGGTATTGCGGCCATGCCCATAAAACAGCCACCTGCGTGCCTTGTCACAATCTCCGGCCTCGCCTTCTTCCTGGGCACACTGCTATTTTCTGGTAGTCTTTACCTGTTGGCGCTACAGCCCCCGGAAGGTTGGGTGGTGTCGTCGTGGTTGGTGTATCTGACGCCGCTGGGCGGTGCCTTGCTGATTCTCGGCTGGGCGCTGCTGTTCCTGGCGGGTTTCAAGAAAGGGTCTGTTTGATGTTTCGCGCCATGCTCGCCGCCACGTCACTGCTGATGGTTTTGAGTTTACCGGCAGTGGCGCAGGATGCGCAGCCCAGTTTCGACTGCACCAAGGCTAGCGCGCCGATCGAGCATGCGATCTGCAGCGATGCGGCGCTGGCGAAACTCGATGCCGATCTGGCCGCACGCTATGCCGATAAATTGGTTCACGTAGCTGATCCGACTGGTCTGCGCAGTGAACAGCGCGCCTGGGTGAGCGAACGTGCCAATGCTTGCGGTATCTTACCAGGCGCCGATGACGACATGCCGGATTTCAGCGCCGATCAGATGGGTTGCCTGAAGGATCTCTATAATGCGCGCGTCGCCGCGTTGAGTGCTGCGATTCCTGTCAAAGGAGCGGCGCCGGACGCGGCGCAATTGCTAAATGGGCTCTGGCAGATCGCCGAGATGGTCGATGCGGTAGATCCCATCTTGAAGAACAGTGCGCAGGCTGGCCGCATCATCCGCCTCGATCGACATGGCTTGACCAGCCTGGGCGGTGGCGGTTGCGCTGGGCCTACGCTGGAAGCATTGAGTGCTGCGCGCGCGCGGCCGCTTGACGCAGATGAACAGGCGCTGATCGCCAAGGCCGACAAGCTCGGTATCGCGCTGCAAGGTGGGGATGGTATTGCTGGCTTGTGCCTCGGCCGCCTGTTCGCCCTTTACATTCCTACCTCGAACGGAACGTTGTTGGTGGCGGATGCCAATGCGGTCTACCGTCTGCAGCGCCTAGTCGCGACTCCGTAACCTGGCGAATGACGTGATGGGTCAATGACATGACGACCGGCCTTTATACGCATCAAGCTTGCCTTACTCATGATACCGGGCACGGGCATCCGGAGCGTATCCAGCGCCTTGTCGCCATCCTGCGACTCCTCGACGATCCGATCTATGCCGGACTCGACCGGCGCGACGCCCCACAGGCCACGCGCGCCCAGCTGGAACGGATTCATACCGGAAATTATATCGACGAAGTCTTTGCCGCGGTTCCAGCGATAGGTATGTGCGAGCTTGATGGCGATACGGTCCTTTCGCCCGGTTCAGGCGAAGCCGCCTTGCGCGCGGCTGGCGCCATGACGGCCGCCGTGGATGCTGTGATCCGGGGCGAATTGAAGAATGCCTTCTGCGCTGTGCGCCCGCCGGGACATCATGCTGAACGCGATATCGCCATGGGTTTTTGTATCTTCAACAACATCGCCATAGGAGCGGCGGAAGCGATCGCCGTGCATGGTCTTGCTCGCGTTGCCATCTTCGATTTCGATGTCCATCACGGCAACGGCACGCAGCATATCTTCGCCGCCGATCCGCGCGTGCTTTACGCCTCCACACATCAGAGTCCGCTTTATCCAGGGACCGGCGCCAAAGCAGAAAAGGGTGCTGGTAACATCGTCAACGCACCATTGCCGCCCTATACCGGCTCTGAAGAATTCCGCGATGCCTGCGAGAGCGTGATTCTGCCGGCCATCGAAAAATTCCGCCCGGAATTGCTACTCATCTCCGCCGGCTTCGACGCACACCGCGCCGATCCCTTGGCAAGTCTCGAGCTGGAGACCGAGGATTACGCCTGGATCACCGAGGAGCTGGTGACCTTGGCCGCCGAGCATTGCCATGGGCGCATCGTTTCCACCCTCGAGGGCGGTTACGATCTCAACGCGCTGGCAGAATCAGCCGCTGCGCATGTTTATGCGCTGCAGCGGGCATAAATTATCGAGGAAATTCGCCAGCTAGGCTTTCAACGCATCGGCGGCGAGCTGGTGGCGGCGCCGTTCCATGCGCTTTTCGCGTAGATGCCGGTAGGCATTGACGACCTTAAGGCTCCAACGGTAGCCGAGCCAGCCGCAGAGGATGCCCCAGGGTATGAAACCCACCCACATGGCAACCGCCCAGTCGAGGAAGAGCAGTCGTGAGATCATCTTCACCTGGTCCCATAGCCCCGATTGGTCATTGACCAGGTCGCGCGACAGACTGACGAAGCGGTCGAAGCCGGAAAGATCGTCCCAATGTCCCATCATCACCTGGCCAGTGACATAGAAGCCGTAAAACATCGGCGCTGTGGTGAGGGGGTTGCTGATAAAGGTCCAAAGCGCTGCGATGACGACGTTGAAGCCCCAGTTGAAACGTCGGCCGATGAGCCAGACAAGGAGCACGATACTTGATTGGCCGATGATTGGCATCAACCCGCAGACAACGCCCACCAGGACCGCGCGCGCCGAATATTCAGGCGGATGCTTCGCCCGCAGCATGGGGGTAATGAGGCGGTAGCGGATATAGCGACCGGCGCGCCGCAGAAAGCCTGCTGGCCGCGGCCTTATCGGTCGTGATTTCAGCGGCGGGCGAGCGGGGGCTGAATTTTGGTGCGCGGTGTTCATATCGTTTTATCTTGAATGCTTGTTACCGGCATTTGGCAAGATCGGACGTCAAATTGCAACGATAACGCCCACGCCCCAGACAAAGGTCTGGGGTGGCGATTCGCCGGGCTGCTTTTGTCAACCATTTGAATCATCACATTTCCCGCCTATTGTCCGGGGACTAGCCCCTCAGTAGAATGCGCACAATCGGTGCCTCGCGCGGCTGCCTTGCGACAGTAGGCCGCGCCGGCACCATTTTTGATTGGCAAGGTAAGAGCGCCGATCGCTGCCATGATGGCATGCAATCGATGACGAAAGTCTTACCGAAGGCATCGGGGAAACGCCGTATGGCTGAGAACAAAACTGAGAATGCGAAGCTCGCCGCCATTTCCGGTATGAGCTTCGAGGAGGCTTTGGTCGAGCTGCAGGATCTTGTGAAACGCCTCGAGCGCGGCGACAACAAGCTGGATGAAGCCATCAGCGCCTATGAGCGTGGCGCCGCCCTGAAGCAGCATTGCGAGATGAAGCTCAGGGAAGCTCAGCTCAAGGTAGAGAAGATTGTCCTCGGCGCCGATGGTAAGCCCAGCGCCGTGCCCGCCGATATCGACTGAAAAGAAATCCAGATCATGCAAGCCGAGGTCAAAGTGTCTATCGAGACAGCCCTGAATGATGCCGCCATGTCGGTCAACCGCAAGCTGACCGAGCTGATCAAGCCGGTCGAAGGTGCCGAAGCGCGTGTCATTGAAGCCATGCGTTACGCCACGATGGTGGGTGGTAAGCGAATACGGCCTTATCTCCTCATCAACAGCGCTGCCATTTTTAACGTGCATGATGAATACGCCTTGCGCGCTGCTGCGGCGATCGAAATGCTACATTGCTATAGCCTGGTTCATGATGATCTCCCGGCCATGGACAACAGTGATCTGCGGCGCGGCAAACCGACGACTCATAAGCAGTTCGATGAGGCGACGGCGATTCTGGCGGGCGACGGCCTACTCACGATGGCGTTCGAGGTGCTCTCGCATCCAGATACTCATCCAGACGGCGATGTGCGCGCGCAGCTTTGCTATGCCCTTGCCGTTTCAGGCGGTGCCAACGGCATGGTCGGCGGGCAAATGATCGATCTCTGGGCCGAGAACCAACACCTTGATATCGGCGCCATTACGCGCCTGCAGCGTATGAAGACCGGTGACATCATCGCTTTCTCGTGTGAAGCAGGGGCTATTCTTGGCCACGCGTCGAAGGAAGAACGTCACGCGTTGATCGCTTATGCCCATGATCTCGGCCTTGCCTTCCAGATTGTCGACGATCTCCTGGACGCCGAGGGGGATGCGGCGCAGACGGGTAAACCCACCGGCGCAGATGCGGCCGCGGGCAAGGCCACGTTCGTCTCGATCTTGGGACTCGATCGCGCGCGCCAGCAGGCGAAGCTTTTGGGTGAACAGGCCAACGCGCATCTCGATATGTTTGGCCGTAAGGCCGATCAGCTACGGTGGATGACCAACTTCGTTATCAATCGTAAGAGCTAACAACAAAGAGCTGGATAAATGACAACCCTTTCCGCAGGCCCCCGGAGGGGCGCCGCGGAAAGCCGGTTGCCCATCCATCGAGACATCTTTGCTACCATCGGTTTGGCAGCACCCATTGCCATCGCGCTCTTGGTTGAAATGGCCATGGGCGTTACCGAATACGTCATGGCGGGTGTGCTCGGTACTGACGCGCTAGCGAGCGGCGGTTTCGGCGCCCAATTCCTCTATGTGCCAAAGATTTTGGCAATGGGTGTGCTTTATTCCGTGGCGGCGATGGGCTCGCATGCGCACGGCGCCGACAAACCAGACGAATTGCTGCGCATCCTGCGCCAGGGCTTGCGCCTTGCTTTGATTCTCTCGATCCCGGTGATGCTGGCGATGCTCGGCCTAGGCCCGGTACTACGCCTGCTTGCCAATCATCATAGCCTTGATATCGATGCGATCGAACAGCTGATGTGGTGGGCGCTGCCGTCGGTGACGCCGTTCCTGTGGTTCCAGGTGATCCGTAATTTCGTCACCATCCTAGGAAAGCCCGTGGCCGTTACCGTCATCGGTCTTGCCCTCTTGCCGGTCTTCGTCGGCGTTCTTTATCTGCTGATGTTCGGCTGGGGTGGCTGGCAAGGCATGGGCGTGCCGGCGATCGGGCTCGCAACGAGCATTATCTGCTGGCTGCAATTTGGTCTTGGCTTTTTCTACGTGCGTCGTGCCCGACCCTTCACCAATTATCCAATCTTCCAGCATCTCGGCAAGGGCGACGCTAAGCTAGTGAAGAAGATGCTGGTGGTTGGCGCTCCGATTGCTGGCGCCTATCTTTTCGAATCCGGGATGTTTTTCGGCTCGACCTCAGCCATGAGCGGTTTCGGCGGCGACACGCTCGCGGCTCACAACATCGTGCTTAACCTCTGTAGCATCACCTTCATGATCCCCTATGCCATGGGCCAGGCGGGCACAGTGCGGGTTGGCTATGCTCTCGGTGCTGGCCGGCCTCATGACGCAAGGCAGGCGGGTTTTACAGCGATTGGTCTTGGCCTTACCTGGATGATGGTGGCCGCCATTATCATGTGGTTGGCACCGCGATGGCTTGCGGGTTTATATCTCGACCTCGACAATCCCGGGAATGCGATGGCGGTGGCCGTTGCTATGACGCTCTTCCCAATCGCCGCGATCTTCCAATTTTTCGACGGATTGCAGGTCTCGGCGTTGGGTGCTTTGCGCGGCTACCATGACACCCAGGTGCCGATGCTGATTGCTTTCGTCGGCTACTGGGTATTGGGTATCGGCGGTGGCATCTTCCTGGCCTATGAGCTCGAGGTGAAGGGGCCTGGCATATGGTGGGGTCTCGCTTTGGGTCTTGCCGCTTCGGGCACCATGCTGCTGCTGCGCTTTCTTTATCTATCGCGTCGCCATCTCGTGACGGGTTGACCATATGGCTAAGGAACGCGTCGATAAGCTCTTGGTCGACCGTGGGCTGGTGGAAAGCCGCGCCAAGGCGCAAGCGTTGATCCTCGCCGGTCTGGTCTATAGCGACACCAGACGCATCGCCAAGGCAGGCGACCAAATGCCACTCGATGCGCCGCTGAATGTGAAGGGTCAGGATCATCCCTGGGTCAGCCGTGGTGGTCTTAAGCTCGCCCATGGCCTCGCGGTCTTTGGTCTCGACGTGAAAGATATGATTGGTGCTGATATCGGTGCCTCGACGGGCGGTTTTACCGACGTGCTGCTGCATTGTGGTGCCGCCAAGGTGTATGCCGTCGATGTGGGGCATGGCCAACTGGCGTGGAAATTGCGTCAGAATGCACGCGTCACGGTCTGTGAAAAGACCAATGCACGGCATCTAACCCGCGAGCAGGTACCCGATCCGCTTGATATCATTGTCTGCGATGCGAGCTTCATCGGTCTCCAAACGGTGCTGTTGGCGCCGCTTGCCTTGACCAAGGAACAGGCGTGGTGCGTCGCCCTCATCAAGCCGCAATTCGAGGTTGGGCCAGACCGTGTCGGCAAAGGTGGTGTTGTGCGCGATCCTGCCTTGCATGACGAAGTCTGCGCACGCATCAGCACTTGGTTCGAGAACCTCGCGGGCTGGTCTGTGCAAGGGCTTGTCGAAAGCCCAATCCTGGGGCCGGAAGGCAATAAGGAATTTTTAATCGCCGCCCGAAAGGGGGCCGCATGAGCGAATCGCTCACGATCGAACTCGATATCGAAACTCTCGGTGCGCAAGGTGATGGGATCGGCCGTCATGAAGGCGCGGCCGTTTTCGTGCCCTATGTGCTACCCGGTGAACGCGTGCGCGCGCGGCTGCAGGAGAAGGCAAAGAACGCCTTCACGGGTCACCTCATCGATGTGATCGCGCCAGGGTCGGATCGTGTTGTGGCGCCATGTCCTGTCTTCACACAATGTGGTGGCTGCGCTCTGCAGCATATGGCTCTGCCGAATTATAGAGTGTGGAAGAAAGAACAAGTAGCAGCGACGCTCGCAATGCGGGGCATCGCCCTGCCGGTAAAGACCGAGATGATCGGCACCGCACCCGGCGAACGTCGTCGCGCGGTCTTTGCCACCACGAAAGACAAGGATGCGGTTACGCTTGGTTTTCATGCTGCGATGAGTCACGACATCGTTCCCCTTGATGATTGCCTCTTGCTGACGCCGGCACTGCGTGCTTGCCTGCCAGCCTTGCGTGACCTCATCCACGCATCGCTTCACAACAAGCAATCGGCCGACATCTTCGTCACGGAAACATTGTCTGGCCTCGATATTCTGCTTCAGGCCGAAGTCGATCTGCCAGAGGCGCGGCGCCAGCCACTCATTGCCGTGGCACGGGCAGCCGATATTGCACGAGTCTCCTGGGCGCATGGCAAACGTCAGCCAGAACCCATTGTCATGTCACGGGTGCCGCAAGTGCGTTTTGGTGACGTCCTCGTTGATCTCCCGATTGGCGCTTTCCTGCAACCCAGTCTTTCCGGCGAAGTTGCGCTGGTCGATGCCGTAACCACGGGTATTGGTAAAGCCAAGCGTGTTGCCGATCTTTATGGCGGTTGCGGCACCTTCAGCTTTCCGCTGGCGAAGAAGGCGCGAGTTCTCAGTGTCGACAGTGCTAAGCCGGCAGTGGCGGCTCTCATTGCCGCCGTCAATCGGGCGCAGCTCTCCGGCCGCGTCGAGGGACTGGCGCGCGATCTCGATCAATCGCCCCTGCCGCCGCAGGATCTGAAACCCTTCGATACCGTGGTATTTGATCCACCCCGCGCTGGAGCCGAGATGCAATCGCGCATGATCGGGAAATCGATCGTGAAACGCGTGGTTGCTGTGTCATGCAATCCGGCGAGCTTTGCTCGCGATGCCCGCATCCTCATGGATGCTGGTTTTGCGATGACCAGTCTCACCATCCTCGACCAGTTCCTGTGGTCGCCGCACGCCGAGCTGGTCGCAGTTTTCACGCGTCGTTAAGCGACAGCAGATGAAAGTGCGGCCTGGATTTAGCCGATCTGCCCACCTATTTGGCCACCCATTTGACCTCTGTGGCGCAGCAGATGGTCCGCTAGCACGATCGCCATCATCGCCTCACCCACTGGCACGGCACGAATGCCCACACAGGGATCATGACGCCCGGTCGTCACCACATCGACATCCGAGCCTTCAGTGGTGACACCTTTGCGCGGCGTGCTGATCGAGGAGGTGGGTTTCACCACAAAACGCACGACGACGTCTTGGCC
>CAYOYT010000029.1:0-6302 GCA_964408245.1 uncultured Dongia sp.
CTGCAGTACTGCGGCGTCAGCATTCTTGATCTCTTCGGCGCCGATCCAGAAGTAGTTGCCAAAGCCACCATCTATCTACCCTGGCTGGGTGTCACCCCGCTCGTCGCTGCGGGATGCTACATTTTCGAGGGCGCCTTCATCGGCGCCGACCGTGCGCGCGAGATGCGGAAATGCACAATCATCGCGGGGCTGGGCGCTATCGTGGCTCAATACTTCGCCATCCCCGACTTCGGCAATGACGGCCTTTGGAGTTCGCTGATATTGTTCTTCGCCTTGCGGACCGTGATGCTATGTCTGTTGTATGTCCGTATTCCGCGGGCACTGGCACATTGAGGCCGCCTGTGGCAGATTTTGCGGATGTTTGAGGAGGTTCTGATGCCATCTTTTGACATCGTTTCTAAGACTGAATTGTCCGAGGTCGAAAACGCCATACAAGGCGTCATACGCGAGGTAAGCACGCGTTTCGACTTCAAAGGCTCGCATTGTACGATCGAACGCAAAGAGGCCGTCATCACCATCAACGCCGATGACGATCTGAAGCTAAAACAGATGCAGGAATTGCTGCGCGTCCATATCACGCGCCGCAAACTCGATCCCGGCTGTCTTGAATTCAAGGATGAACAGAAAGCGACCGGGAATTCGCGGCGACAGGAAGTTGTCGTGAAACAAGGCATCGAACAAACACTTGCCAAGAAGATCGTGAAGGATATCAAGGAGAGCAAGCTCAAGGTCCAGGTCTCGATCCAAGGTGACGAATTGCGCGTCACCGGTAAGAAACGCGACGAACTGCAGGAGGCGATAGCCTTCGTCAAAGAACTGAAGATCGAGCAGCCGCTCCAGTTCAACAATTTCCGCGAATAAGGCCATCGATCTTGCAGATTCCCATCATCCGCATCGAGAACCCCGACCAGCCCGAGATCCACTTTATGCTGGCCGAAAGCGACGCCTATTACGCGACCCTCTATCCGGCGCAGAGTAATCACCTTGTAGACATCTCGACCCTGCAGGAGCCAGAGACCAGCTTTTACGGGGCGCGTGTCGACGGTGCATTACGCGGTATGGGCGCCATTCTTCGCCAGCAGGGTTACGGCGAGATTAAACGCATGTATGTCGATCCTAAGGCTCGTGGCCTAAAGCTCGGCAGCCAATTACTCTCGGCTCTTGAAGGCGATGTCCGCGCGGTCGGCATCGTCTCCCTCCGCCTCGAACCCGGTCTAAAGCAGACAGATGCGATCGCCCTATATCGCAAAGCCGGCTATCGCGAGATCACACCATTTGGAACTTATCAAGCCGACCCCCATTCGCTTTTCATGGAAAAGAATCTGGACGCATAGGAACAAGATATGCCGCCAAAGAAGAATCCACTTAACCTCAACAGCTTGCAGTTGAAGACCCTAACCCTGTTGCAGGCGCTTTCTGGCCTCGAGGGCTATGCCGTCCCGGCCGAGGAAGCTGGGCACACGCTGATCCAGCGCCTACCGCACGCACATGGTAATCATTTCCATCTCGGGCCCTGGGTTCTTTCAGCCGCAGATGCGACAGGCCTTAGCAATGAAGCCGCTTGGAAAGCGTTAGAGCGCAAGGGTTTCATCAAATCAATGTTTCCACGGGCCTGCATTCTGACGCCGGAAGGGCACGTCTACGATACGGGCCTGCGTCAGACGATGCTGCACGAAGCACATCACCACTAAGTATGTCGGGACCCGGGCATCTCGATCTGCGCGACCTGACGGCGGGTGACGCCGCGGCGGCGCTCAACAGTTTTTCGACCCAACTCGCGCGCGGGGCGTTTTGTGCGGTCGTCGCACCTGTTCCACAAACACTCACGACACTCGTCGACCTCATCGCTGGGTTCGCCCGCCCACGCCATGGCCGTATCCTAATCGATGGCAAAGATCTGGACCGGCGCACGCCAGGTGAACGCGGCGTCATGACAGTGCGGACAAATCTTGCCCTCTTCCCGCATCTCAGCGTTCGCGCGAACATCGCTTTTCCGTTGCAGCAGCGCAGCGACGACCAGACCGAGATCTCGACCCGTGTTGAGCGGCTTGCCGAGGAATGTGGCATCATCAAAGATTTACTGAGCCGCCTCCCCGGCGTACTCACGCCGGAGCAGCAATTACGCACGGCTCTCGCGCGCGCTATCGCCGGCAAGCCGGATGTGTTGCTATTGGAGCGCCCGCTTCAGGCCTTACCCACGTCTGTGCGACAAACTTTTATGCCAGAGCTTAAACGCCTGCATCGTCAATTCAACCTCACGACGTTGTTTGCGACTGACGATCTGGCTGAAGCGATGGCTCTTGCCGACACAATCTCGGTTATCGTTGACGGCCGAGAGGTACAATCGGGCAAGGCCGAAGAATTGTTTAGCAGACCCGCGAGTGCTGCGGTGGCACAACTCGCAGGCGCTTGCAATCTTCTGCCTGTCAATGCCGAGATTCACGAGAGCAAGGCCGTTATAAGCTCGCCGCTGCTGCAATCCGGCAGCGGTGAATTGGGGCGCGATCGCTGCCATCCACTCCTGTCGAACGGACCGGCGCTTCTAATGGTGCGCCCCGAAGTCGTGCGTCCCTTTCTTGGCATCCGTCGTTTCGATCTGCTGACCGATGGTACCATTGCCGATGTCATGCCGTCAGGCTCGCATACACGCATCCGCGTCACCGTCGAAAGTTTCCCGCCCGGCATCATGGCAGAGATTCTCTTACCTGCGCCCTTCCCATTGGAAAGCGGGCGACGCGTGACTCTAGGCTGGAATCGCGCCGATTCCTACCTTCTGCCGGTATCTTAATGTTGACTGACAGCAGTACCGCTTTGCCATCGCGCGGCCCCCTAGTTGGCCTCGCTTGGGGTGCGCTGGCGCTGCAGGTCACTGTATTCTTGGCACCGGTAGCCTTAGTCCTATGGCTAAGCCTACTGGCAGCAACGGACTTCGCCGGCCAACCCTCGCTTGTATACTGGGCCAGCGTACTTGCTTCACCTCAAGCGCTCGCGGCTCTTTTCAGCAGCGTTCTACTCGCTGCGCTGACGGCGTTGTGTGCCACAATCATTGCTTCGCCGCTTGCCTTTGTCATTGCAATTCGCGGACGTTTTTTCGGTCGTGCGGCGCTGGATTTCGTCATTGTCATGTGGCTCTTCGATCCCGGCATGCGCATTCTCGGTTGGATGCAAGTCTTCAAAGACATTGAAATAGCGGGATTTCCACCATCAATGGTGCCGAGCGGCTTCGTCGCCGAGCTCATCGCCAGGATTCATGCCTGGGTGCCACCGGCTGTGCTGGTTCTTACCTTCGCTTTCCGTCGCACGGATCGCAGGCTGCTGCAAACGGCATGGGAATGTGGCGCCACCAGCACCACATTGTTTCGCTGCATTCTGTGGCCGCTTTGCTGGCGCGCCGTAGCGCTATCGACGGCGCTCGTTTTCAGCGGCGCCGTTGGCAGTTTTTTGGAGCCGCGTCTGTTGGGCACTGAAAGACTTGATCAGGCGAGCGAGTGGCTGCAGCGCGCGCTGGAAAGTGAGACTGGCTGGCCCTATGCCGCAGCGATGCTGCTGATCATGCTGACACTCGCTGCATTGCCGCTTCTCCTGCTGTCGATTTTTGATCAACGCAAGGCCAAGCCATGATCTGCCGCGTAAGTCATGTACCTGGTATCTTGCTCTATCTTGCAGCCCTGCTTCTGATTATTTTTTTACTGCTGCCGGTCGGCGCCATTCTTGGGCTCGGCCTTTACTACATTCTTGGCATTGTGGTGGTCGCCGATCTAGACCAAATGATGGCAGCGCTTGGCAAGGAAGCCGGCATCGCGCCAGCACTCGGCGTAACGCCGCTTATCGCCATCGCGGTCATGATCCTCGGTACAATCTGGGGTCTGGCGCTGTCGCTTTTGTGGCGGCGCTGGATAGCCCACCGCCGCTATCTGGCGCTCGCCGCCTCGAGCCTCCCTTTCTTACTTCCGCGCTTCGGCCTAAGTGCGCTCTTTCTTCTCGCCTGCCTGAAGCTTGCGCAATGGGGCGGCAATGCTTTAGGCCTTGGTCTGGTAGTGATCAGCCAAGCAGCGGTCGCAGCACCGCTTGTTGCTGCCATTCTTTGCTTTGGCTGGTGGCGTGTCGATCCCGCTTGGCGCGAAACCGCACTCGAAGCCGGTGCCGATGATGTAACGATCTTCCGGTACCTCACATGGCCAGTGCTGAAGCCGTTCGCTATGTTTGGCGCACTGATCGCCTTCGTCCTGTCGCTTGGTGATTTTTATCTCGGCAACAGTCTTTCGGGTGATGCGGTGTTGCTGCCTAGCGCCGTCTTTTCAGGAATCGCTCAGGACGTTTCTCCGCTTTACCATGCCCTTGTCGCTCTCATGATCCTGGTTGATTTTGCCATCTTTATCGCCGTTACCCGCAGTCTCAAAAGGCTCAACGCAGCCTAAGATTGGATCTCTTCGCTGTGACTGATCTCGATCTCTGCTTCACGCCTGCCACCGAGCTGGCCGCACGCATCCGTGCGGGTGCGCTCTCACCTGCTGCACTCATCGATAACGCACTCGCGCGCATCGCCGACGTTAACCCAACGCTGAACTGCTTCTGCTTCGTCTACGCAGACGAGGCGCGCGCGGCGGCGAAACGTATGGCGGCAGAAGCTAAGTCCGGCCATTTTCGTGGACCGCTGCACGGTGTTCCCTTTGCGTTGAAGGATCTCACCCCCACCAAGGGCAAGCGCACAACACTCGGCTCCCATGCGTATGAACATTGGGTGCCCGACCACGATGCCCCGATCGCCGAAGCACTCGCAGAGGCCGGTGGCATTCTCATCGGCAAAACGACGACACCGGAATTCGCTTATTCGAGTTTCACCGAAAGCCCACTCTGGGGCATCACGCGCAATCCCTGGAACAAGGAACGCACGGCCGGCGGTTCCTCCGGCGGGTCGGGTGCGGCGGTTGCCAGTGGCTGTGTACCTCTCGCTGAAGGCTCAGATATGGGGGGTTCGGTGCGGATCCCAGCAAGCTTTTGCGGGATCGTCGGCCTCAAGCCCAGCTTCGGTCGTATTCCCTTCACGATCCTGCCCAGCCAGTACGACCAGCTGTCGCATTTCGGACCGCTCGCCCGCACCATCGGCGATGCCTGCCTTTTCATGCAGATCACGCAAGGTCCGGACGATCGCGACATCCAATCGCTTACGACGCCGCTTAACTTCACGGAACCTCTGCCGAGCGATCTCAAGGGCCGGCACCTGGCGCTTTTACTCAAGGTCGGCAATCATGTCTGGCATCCAGAGGTAGAAGCCGCCATCCGCCGCGTCGCCGATATTTTCGCGGCGGCTGGCGCTATTATTGAGGAAGTCTCGCTGCCCTGGGGCAAAGACGAGGACGAGTTGTGGTCGGCGCATTGGAGCGTCTATCTCGCTACTTTCTTCGGCCATGCACTCAACGTTTACCGCGCTAAGATGGATCCTCATGTCGTCCGCTTGATTGAGGATGGACTCGCCATGAATGCGGTCGAGTTTAAGAAAATCGAAATTGCCCGCACCCGCATGTGGCGTGAGTTGCAGCCAATCTTCGCCCGCAACGAGGCAATTCTAACCGGTACGATGTGCCAACCAGCGGCGAAAGTAGGTCGCAACGACGCCGAATACGGGCAGCTCGACGCCGACGGGGGCTACCGAGCGCTCGACTTCACCTCAGTCTGGAACTTCGTCAGCCCTTGCCCGGCCTTGTCCGTGCCAGCGGGTTTCACCGCGGATAAGCTTCCCATCGGTCTCCAGATCGTCGGCCGGCGGCATGACGACCTCGGCGTCCTCGGCCTCGGCGCCGTTTTGGAGCACTTGCAGCCTTGGTCGCATTTGTGGCCGCCTCTCTGATGCGCAAGTGTAGAAAGCTCTACCGAGCACCCCTCCCTTGCCAAACCAGGGCAAAAAGCGCTAGCCCTAGCCGCGCCTTTCTCCCCGTCTTTTTCAAGCTGGATGCCCGCATATGAGTAATAATGTGAAGCCACGCAATGGCGGCCGGATCCTGATCGACGCCTTAATTGGCCATGGCGTCGATCTAGCCTTCTGTGTGCCGGGCGAAAGCTATCTGGCCGCATTGGACGCGCTCCACGATTCCCAGGACAAGATCAAGCTGGTCGTCTGTCGCCAAGAAGGTGGTGCCGCTTATATGGCGGAAGCTTATGGCAAGCTCACCGGCAAACCCGGCATTTGCTTTGTGACGCGTGGTCCGGGCGCCACCAACGCTTCCATCGGTGTTCATACCGCGTTTCAAGATTCGACCCCGATGATCCTCTTCATCGGCCAAGTCGCTCGCGATCAAGTCGAG
>CAYOYT010000029.1:6325-12450 GCA_964408245.1 uncultured Dongia sp.
TGCGCGAGGCGTTTCAGGAAATCGATTTTCGTCGCATGTATGGCCCGATGGTGAAATGGGTAGCCGAAATCGACGATGCTGCGCGCATTCCAGAACTGGTAAGCCAGGCATTTCATCGCGCCGTTAATGGCCGGCCCGGCCCCGTTGTGCTAGCCTTGCCTGAAGATATGTTGACAGATATCGCCGAAGTAGGTGATGCCCTGCATTATAAAGTCAGCCGCGCTTACCCCGGCGAAGAGCAGATCGACGAATTGCGCAATCTGTTGGGCAAGGCGCAACGACCGCTTGTCATTCTTGGTGGTGGCGGTTGGGATACTGATGCCGTCTCTAACATTCGCATCTTCATCGAGGCCAACAACTTACCAACGGGCTGCTCTTTTCGCTGCCAAGATCTTTACGACAATACGCTGCCGAACTATATCGGCGATGTCGGCATCGGTATTAATCCAAAGCTTGCTCAGCGCATCAAGGAAAGTGACTTACTGATCGCGATTGGCCCACGCCTCGGCGAGATGACAACTTCCGGCTATACGCTGATCGACATTCCGGTTCCGGCGCAGAAGCTCGTTCACGTGCATGCCAGCGTGGAGGAGTTGGGCCGCGTCTACCAGGCAACCTTGCCGATCAACAGCGGCATGGCAGCCTTTGCGGTTGCCGCCCGCAAGATGGTGCCGGTCGATCACAAGGTGTGGGATTCCTGGACGACCAGCGCCCGTGACGATTATCACGAGAACATCAAACATAGCCAGATTCCTGGCGAGCTGCAGATGGGTGACATCATGGCTTGGCTGCGCCAGCGCCTTCCCGAGAACGCGATCCTCACAAACGGTGCTGGGAATTATGCGACCTGGAGCCACCGCTTCTATCAATATCGTAAATTCCGCACTCAGCTAGGCCCAACCAACGGCTCGATGGGTTACGGTGTGCCGGCGGCAGTTGCGGCGAAGCTCACGGCCCCAGACCGTATCGTCGTCTCTTTCAACGGCGATGGGTGCTTTATGATGAATGGCCAGGAGCTTGCCACTGCCGTGCAATATGGCGCCAATGTGATTTTCCTGGTAATCAACAATGGCATGTACGGCACCATTCGCATGCACCAAGAAAAAACTTATCCCGGCCGCGTCAGCGGCACTGAGCTGCACAATCCAGATTTTGTGGCGCTGGGCAAGGCCTATGGCGCACAGGCGGAATTGGTTGAGAAGACAGCTGAATTCGCACCGGCTTTCGAACGTGCGCTCGCTGCTGGCAAGCCTGCCGTGCTTGAATTGCGTCTCGACCCCGAGGCGATCACGCCCAAGGCCTCGCTCACCGATCTGCGCAACACCGCGCTGAAACTCCAGGGCATGGCGTGACGGATCGGCTCTCAACTGAGCTCTACGTTAAGGGGCATCTACGCCAATGCTTCGCCAAAGGCCTAACCGCCGTCGTCGCGCATAAGGGTGACGATTGGGGCGGTACCATTCTGGTGAAGCTCAATCTACTAGGCCCTGGCCACCGCCTGCTTACCCAAACACGCGATGCGGATGGAGAGATTGCGTGGTTGCCGGTAAAGTCTGGGGCGCTTCTTACCGAGTGCGATGCTGACGACTATATCGCCAAGGCCGTGGCGCGCGATCCCGACCTGTGGGTTGTCGAGATCGAGGATCGCAGCGGCATCAACCCGTTCCAGGGAAAAATTCTTTAGCGCAGCAGGCACAAATTATGCCTGACCCATTTGCCTGAAATCGCGTCGCAGATGGAATTCGCGCGACGTTACCTGGGTTTCCATCGCACCGGCGCGCTCCTCCAGCTCTCGAAACTTTGCCCGCAAAGACGGGAAGGATAGATCCGGCGGCACGCCGGCTGCCCACTCCTCCTTGGCAGCGGTTTTAGGTGCCGCCGACACGTCATCGACCGGCTGCAAAATGAACGTGCCGAGGCCGTAAGCGATCAGAGTAAACATTGGCGCGAAGATCAGGCAAAGCACAGCAGCAACGCGAACCCATTTCAGGCGAACGCCCCAATGCTGCGCGATACCCGCACATATACCGCTGACCTTGCCTTTTTCTGGCACGCGGCGCAGGCCCTGTAGCGCCCAGAATGGACGATTGCCCACCGATTGTTCATGCCAATTCATCGATTTGCCTCCCGCCAGCCCGGCGCCTCGGCATCGAGCAATTTTTCCAGGCTGGCCACGCGGCCCTCAAGGCGCTGTGCCACCGCCCACATTTCCTTAACGGTCTTCTCATCGGCGCTGCCATTTGCCTTCTGATCCTTCCACCTTGTCTTGTAGTGGAAGATCAACCATAGCGGCGCCACGATCACCATGAAGAGGATAGCCGGCACAGACATGAATTGGAGGAAACTCATAGACGATCCTTTTTGGCGGATTCGCAATAGTCAAAGTCCTCACCCCGAACATGAGCTTCAACCTTTATGTTCAGCGCGGAGCTTCTCTTTAAGTGCTGCCAACTCTGCGTCAAGGCCGACCTCGGCTTCAAGATTAGCAAACTCCTGCTCCAGAGACTTACCCCGCCCCATATCGTAAACCTCGGCGCGACCTTCAAGTTCATCGATCTTCTGGTGCAAACTTTCGTACCGCGCCAGGGCGTCGTCGACACGTCCGTCAGCGAGCGTGCGGCGCACCTGCACGCGTTTTTGGGCGGTATTGAGGCGGATCATCAGCGCTTTCTGCTTAGCCTTGGCTTCCTGCAGCTTCGATTGCAGACGGGCCAGATCCTCATCATGACGCGCCAGCGCTTCTACAACCGCAGTCAACTCTCCCTGCAGCGCCGTAGCACTTTCGGCAAGCTTACGTCTAGCAAGCAACGCGCCTTTAGCAAGGTCGTCGCGGCCTTTCGAAATGGCGAACTCCGCCTTTTGCGCCCAATCGGCCTCGGCCAGTGCCAATTGCTCTAGGCGACGTTGGATCTCCTTCTTTTCTGAGATATTTTTGACTGCCGCCGAGCGCACCTCGACCAACGTGTCTTCCATCTCCTGGATCATCAACTTCGCCATCTTTTCCGGATCCTCCGCCCGATCGAGCAGCGCGTTAAGATTAGCGTTCACGATATCGCTGAGGCGCGAGAAAATACCCATAATGCTGTCCTTTTTATCAAAGAATAAGGGTTAGGAAGGAAAGGCGGATCAGAAGAAGAAGTGGCCGAGGGCGATGCCACAGCCGAAGAGCATCCAATCGGAAGCAGTACGGCTGGACACATACCTGCGGAACCAACCCGTCACGCGATCAAGATCGGTCGCACTGCCTCGGCGGGAACTAGGGCCGGGATTTGAATGTATATCGTCGGTCATTTAGCAACTCCCCGAGGAAAGACCGCACTCTAAAAGACCGCACTCTAAAAGACCGCACTCTAAAAGCACACCCCGTGCCAGAGTATCTTTTCATATAAATCAATAACTTAATCTATAGCATTAGTTACTACTAGCGAATACAAGTATCGATAATCGCCACTTAAAGTTACTATCGCTATATGACAATGCCTAACGCAAGCAACCCCGATACAACTTCTCTACTCGGCTCAGATCCGAATTTTCTGGAAGCACTGGAGCATATCTCGCGTCTGGCCCAGCTAGATCGCCCAGCTTTGGTGATTGGCGAGCGCGGTACCGGAAAAGAATTGATGGCGGAGCGTCTCCATTACCTCTCCCGCCGTTGGGATGGGCCATTTGCTAAGGTGAATTGTGCAGCACTCACCGAAACGCTGCTGGAGAGCGAGCTCTTCGGCCATGAGGCCGGCGCCTTTACGGGTGCTAGGCAAAGACGGCGCGGGCGGTTCGAACGTGCTGACAGCGGCACCCTCTTCCTTGATGAGATCGCGACCGCATCGCCGCGTTTGCAGGAACAGATTCTGCGCGTCATTGAATATGGCGAATTCGAGCGCGTCGGCGGCGAGCAGACGATGAAAGTCGACGTGCGCATTGTCGGCGCCACCAACATGGATCTGCCAGAATGTGTCACCGCTGGTACATTCCGCGCTGACCTGCTGGATCGCCTCTCTTTCGATGTCGTGACGCTGCCGCCCTTACGCGCAAGACCTACCGACATTCTCGATCTCAGCGAAGCCTTTGGCATTCGCATGGCTAAGACGCTAGGTCACCCACTTTTTCCCGGCTTCACCACCGCCTGCCAGCGTACGTTGCTCACTTATGAATGGCCGGGCAATGTGCGCGAATTGCGCAACGTGATCGAGCGTGCGGTTTATCGTGCCGGACCGATCGAGCAGCCTATTGGCAACATTCAGATCGACCCGTTCGAAAGCCTTTGGCGCCCAGGCCAGCCTGCAAAATCCACACCGCAGAAATTGGCGCCCATTGGCGACTTTACCGCCAGGGTCGCCGCGTTCGAGGCCGATTTGTTGCAGCGAGCGCTAGCAGCGAGCGACGGCAGCCAAACGAAGGCGGCACAACAGCTGAGTCTCGGCTATCACCAGCTGCGACGTCTGTTGAAGAAATACAGCCTATAGCCAGCCAGATCTTTTGAAGCGCCAGAATAACAGCGCGCAGATCACAGCGATCAGCCCAAGAACTCCAAAATAGCCATATGTCCAGGTCAGTTCCGGCATGTTCTGGAAGTTCATGCCGTAGATCCCAGCAATCGCAGTCGGCACCGCGAGCATAGCGGCCCAGGCCGCTAGTTGTCGCATGACCTCGTTCTGCTTCATGGCGCTCATTAGCATCTTGGTGTCGACCACCGTCTTAATAAGTTCGCGCAAGTTTTCGACACGATCGAGCAGGATGGTGCTGTGATCAAACACATCGCGAAAGTAAGGATGCGTATTGCGATCGATGAGCGACATGTCGTAGCGCATCAAGCGCTGGCAGATTTCTGGCAGCGGCGCCACCGCATGACGCATATGCAGCAGGTCGCGACGTAGTACCACGATCTCCTCAAGTACGTCCATTGTGCTGCGTCCGTCGAGCACTGCTTCCTCAAGCCGCTCGATATCGTCTTCGATACTCTCGACGATTGGAAAATAGCGGTCGACGATAAAATCCATCAGAGCATAAAGAATGAAATCTTCGCCCTTTTTAAAATTCTCCGGTGAATGCTCGCAACGGGAGCGCACATCGGCATAACTCACCGACGGCCCGTGCCGAACTGTGATGACATAACCACGGCCGATGAAGAAACTAGTCTCGCCCACGGCAACATGGGATTCATCCATCTGAGCGGTCTTCATGACCACGAACATGGTCTCGCCGTAGAGTTCGAGCTTCGGTCGCTGATGTGCCCGATAGGCGTCCTCGACTGCGAGCTCGTGAAGACCGAAATAGTGCTGGAGTTTGGCGAGTTCCTCCTGGCTCGGCTCGTAAAGACCGATCCAGATCACCTTGCCCGGTTGAACGCGCATTTGGGCCGGATCATTGATGTCCAAGCTGCCGAGTCTTTGACCACTCTCATAAATTGCACAGTCGACAACATGACTCATTTTTGGATGCTCCGGCAAGGGGGTAATTCGGGGCTTATAACGCGCCCTTTTCAACCCGATTAGCTCACAGATCTCGCTCTGGCAAGCGGCCTATACAAGCTCGATTAGGCAGATTACCCTCCGGACAGGTTGCGGCGGTATCTGGCCAGTTTAAGAAACAGTCATCAATCGCTATCTGGCTCTTTTGATCGGCCATCGCAAGGCTGACCACGGGACGCGCGAAGCCGCGCTGGATAAGGAAGTTGTGGCATGACGGCCCATAGAGACGGTAAACGCCCGCTCCGCCTGGCGGACGCGCAGGAGCTGCTGCCCTGGTACCTGACGGGGAAGCTAGCCCGCAGTCAAAACGATGCTATCGACGGCATGCTGAAGGGTTCGGCGGATTTGCGCGAGCAGATGCGGACAGCACAATCACGGCAGGCGGCAATGATTGAGAGTAATGACAATGTCGGTGGCCTAGCTGCCGTCAATCTCACCAAACTGTTACAGCGAATAGAAATCACCAAGCAACAGCATTATGCCGCGGCGAGCGAACCGGATTTCTTCAAGCGTATGCTTGGCACCTGGGTTACGTCGCGCCCGCTGCTAAAATTCGCCTTTATCACAGCCTGCGCGTTGATGATCGCACTGGGCGCCTTCCTTTATCGACTGGACCTCTTCTCGACCAAATCAGCGGTAGGCAACGAAGTACTCGTG
>CAYOYT010000030.1:0-12266 GCA_964408245.1 uncultured Dongia sp.
ACCTGGGGTGCGGCCTGCGGCGGGGCGACGGGTTGGACCGGTTCTTTATCGGGTTTTGTCATGGCTTGAAACGATAAGGCAGCACCCGGCGGCGTCAAGATCTTGATTTGGTACCCTGCAGTAACAATCTTGCCAGCATGGTTTTTGCGCGACTTTGCGCGACGGCCCCGCACCACGGAAAGATCGAAACAATGGGTTACATGCGAACCGCTTTGCTTCTGGCCACCCTGACCGGCCTGTTCCTGGCGGTGGGCTATGTCATTGGCGGGCAGACGGGCGTCATTTTCGCCTTCGGCCTTGCTCTGGTGATGAACCTGTTCACCTATTGGAATGCCGACAAGATCGTGCTGCGCATGTATCGCGCGCAGCCCGCCAATGGCCATCCACTGGAAGAGATTGTCGCCGATCTCGCCCGCCGGGCGGATTTGCCCAACCCCAAGGTTTATATCATCGATAATGACCAGCCGAACGCCTTTGCCACCGGGCGCAATCCGGGCGCAATCCCGAGAACGCAGCGGTTGCCGCCACGACCGGCCTTTTGCGCATGCTCAACCGCGATGAGATCGCGGGCGTGATGGCGCACGAGCTAGCCCATGTGAAGAACCGCGATTCGCTCACCATGACCATCACGGCGGTGCTGGCAGGGGCCATCGGTATGTTGGCCAATTCGCTGATGTTCATAGGCCTTACCGGCGGCCGCGACGGGCGCAACAGCCCCTTGGGCGGTATCGGTGCGCTGGTGGTCATGATCCTGGCACCTCTTGCCGCCATGTTGGTGCAAATGGCGATCTCGCGCGGCCGCGAATATGAGGCCGACCGTATCGGCGCCGACATCAGCGGCCAACCCCGCGCGCTCGCAAGCGCGCTCAACAAGATCGCACACGGTGCTGCGGCGATCGATAACGAGGTTGCGGAAGGCAATCCGGCGACGGCGCATCTTTTCATCGTCAATCCGCTGCACGGGCGCACCGGCGATAGCCTATTCTCGACGCACCCCAATACCGCCAACCGAATCGACCGATTGCTAGCGATGGATAGTGGCGGCGCTAGCCTCTCGAGCGATGCGCCGTGCCCGCCTAATAACAGCCCGGCTACCAACAGCCTGCCTACCAACAGCCTGGCTACCCCGCGCCCCGCCACCCGCCGCTCGACCATCCCGACAATCGACCGGCAGAAGGGTCCCTGGGGTTAGTCACTCGGGGTTAGTCGCTCGAGGTTAGTCGCTGGGGATAAGCGCCCGGCAGCGGGCTAAAGGCGATTTTAGCCTTTGAACACCCCATTCTTCGCCACAATGCGGCCGCGCGCGATAACGATACGGTCGGCGCGTCGTTCGGCGATGGCCATACCTATATTCTCGGCCTCGATAAGCACCAGATTGGCGGGCCGACCGAGAGCGATGCCATAGTCACTGAGACCAAGTGCTCGCGCCCCACCCGTTGTCACGCAATCGAAAGCTTTGCCGAGCTCCTGATCCTTGGCGAAGTCGAAACGCTGGCACAGAAACAACGCGCGCTCCAGCATGTCGCCGGTGCCTAAGGGCGACCAGGCATCGCGAATGCCGTCCGATCCCATGCAGATATTCACGCCGGCGGCAAGCAGATCGGCAACCGGTGGAGCCGGACAATCGGCGGGCGCCGTGGTCATGATGCTAATCTCCGCTGCTGCGAGGCGCGCGGCAATCTGGTCGAGCCGCTTGCCACTGGCCTGACCGAGACAGTAAGCATGGCTGATCATCGTGCGCCCCCGGCGGCCGTAATGGCGCACGAAATCGGCGATCCGCTCAATCTGCCACAGGCCCAGCTCACCTTTATCGTGAAGATGAATATCGATGCCGCGATCATAGGTTCGCGCCAGGCCGAAAATCGTTTCGAGATGACGAATGGGATCGTTGTCGATGCCGCAGGGATCGAGCCCGCCCACATTCTCGACACCGCGCTGCAGGGCTGCTTCCATGATATCCACCGTGCCAGGCCGGATCAGCATGCCGGTCTGTGGAAAGACAACGAAATCCATGGTGATGATGCCAGCAAAACGCGCGCGTAAGGCCAACATGGCGTCGACATGACTGAGGCCGAATTCCGGATCGACATCGATATGGCAACGAAAATGTAGCGAGCCCTTAGCGATGCAATTTTCGATGAGCTTGCCGGCACGATCGGCGATCGGTGTTTGAACCTGGCGCAAGATGCGCCGTTCGTTGTCGATATAATCGCGCAAGGTCGGGCCGGCGGAATTGCTGGGCCAACCCGTCCCCCACAGCGTCTTGTCGAAATGCGCATGCGCCTCGACCCAGGCCGGCATGGCCAACCGCCCTTGCCCGTCGATCACATCATCGCCATCAAGATCGGCGCCGATAGCGGCAATCATACCGTCATGGATAACGATGTCGGTCATCTCACCGCCGATCATCCGAACGTTACGCAGCAATATGCTTTTCAACACAGACGTCCCCTGCTTCATCCTATTTTACCTATCTTTTCTTGTAAGCGACGATGACGTGTGCTGCCAATCGCGCATCAGGGGGCACCTTGCGGCATGGGCCAGACATCACGACACGTGTCATTCATCAGCGCTCGTATCACGCGCGTGCCCTCTTGCCAAAGTGTCGCAATAGCGTTATGTTGCGCGTCTTAACTCAATCGCCGGGAGGCACGCATGACATACATGCTCGCATTCGAAATTCCCGGCCTGACGTCGATGGGCTCCTTTCACTAGGTCAGCTCGTCAACGCACAGGCCGTCCGACGGCCTGTGCCTTATCCATTCTCATTTTGCGTTCGATATAGCCGGAACGAGTCCGTTTCGGGGCTTTCCATCAGGTCTTTCGCGGCCACGCACGCGGCATGGATTGACCTTCTGCCCCAACGTCATCTCCGGATCAGCCAAGAGGCGGTGAGCTCTAATGTTCACCGATAAAGCCATGACCGATATCGCTATCGCGCCAGAAATGGCGACTCATGAGAAAACCCGCAAACGCAATGCTTTTGTGGCTGTTTTCGCGTTCTCACTCGTCTATTGGCGGCGCCATATTCCGCTGGTGCTGTGGGCTGGCGGCGCCATTTCGGTGGCGACCGTGATGGATATCTGCATTCCGCTTTTCGCCGGCCAGCTGATCGATGCTGTGAGCTTGCCACGACAAGCCGACGCGCTTGACGACGCCCTCATGGCGCTCGCTAGCATCATGGGGCTGGGGCTCGTGGCGGTCACGTTTCGCTTCCTCGCCTATGCCGGCATCGTGCAGCTGACCTTACGCGCGATGTCGCGACTTCTGGAAGAATCGTTCTGGCGCGTGCAACGCTTCGCGACCGATTGGCACGCCAACACTTTCGGCGGGTCGACTGTGCGCAAGATCACGCGTGGCATGTGGGCGCTCGATCAACTCAACGATACGGTTCTGTTATCGCTTTTTCCGGCCTGCATCGTGTTGCTGGGATCGAGCCTCCTTCTCGCCTGGCATTGGCCCATCATGGGCTTGCTCGTGCTGGTGGGTGCTATTTTCTACATCACCGTGGCGGCAACCCTATCGGTCAAGTTCGTCGGGCCGGCCGCCTCGCTTTCCAATCAATGGGACACCCGCCTGGGTGGTATGCTCGCCGATTCCATCACCTGCAATGCGGTGGTAAAAAGCTTCGGCGCAGAAGCCCGCGAGGACAGCTTGCTCGAACGCGTCATTGCTAAATGGCGCCGCCGCACCTCGAGGACCTGGATGCGCGGTACGACGAACGGCACCATTCAATCGGTGATGCTGCTCACCCTGCGGGCGGCGATCATCGGGATGGCGATCTATCTGTGGTGGACTGGCCAAGCCACACCGGGCGAAGTTGCCTATGTGCTCACCGCTTATTTGGTGATCCACGGCTATCTCTACGATATCGGCTCCTACATTCGTGACCTGCAACGCTCGGTCAACGATATGGAAGAGCTGGTGGCGATCCACGCGACATCCTTTGGTGTGAAGGATCGTCCCGGCGCGAAACCGATCTCAATCACGAAGGGAGAGATCGTGTTCGACAATGTCATGTTCCATTACGGTGGGCACGCGACACCGCTCTATCGCGATTTCTCGCTGACGATTCGTGCCGGCGAGAAAGTTGGGCTGGTGGGACTCTCCGGATCGGGCAAGACGACCTTCGTCAAACTCATCCAGCGACTTTATGACATTCAAGCAGGCGAGATCCGTATCGACGGCCAGGCCGTATCCCTCGCCCAGCAAAGCTCGCTTCGGTCGCAAATCGCGTTGGTGCAACAAGAGCCGATTCTGTTCCACCGGTCGCTGGCGGAGAACATCGCCTATGCCAAGCCAGGTGCGAGCCTGACTGAGATCGAGCGCGCGGCACAGCTCGCCAATGCGCATGATTTCATCGAGCGTTTGCCCAAAGGGTATCAGACCCTGGTCGGTGAGCGGGGGGTGAAGCTCTCGGGCGGCGAGCGGCAGCGCGTGGCCCTGGCCCGCGCGTTCCTGGCCGATGCGCCGATCCTGATCCTCGATGAGGCAACGTCGAGCCTGGATTCGGAATCCGAGCATCTGATCCAAGAAGCGACGGCGCGCCTGATCGACGGCCGTACGGCGATCGTCATCGCCCATCGATTGTCGACCGTGCGGGCCCTCGAGCGCATTCTTATCTTTGATCGCGGCCGTGTGGTCGAGGAAGGCAGCCACGCCAGCCTCATCGGCAATGAAGACGGCATTTATCGCCGCCTTTTCGACCGGCAAGTCCTAGGACTGGTTGATGAAAGCGAGGTGGCCTGAAAAACTGACCCGGTCGCACCGCTCCCTCTCCCTCTCCCTCTCCCTCTCCCTCTCCCTCTCCCACTCCCTCTCCCTCTCCCGCAGTTGGCGCATGCCGACATCCGTCGTCTGTGGGGAGAGGGTCGGAGAGAGGGGCCGAAGCTGAAGAAAATCCGACACAGAAAATACAAACCACATGCTGCCTTTCCTCCTGGACCGCACCCCCGCTATGATGCCGGCACGAATTGAGGGGGTTTGAGGATGGATAAGTCAGTGATGCAACAAATGCCGCTGCCGCCTAGGGGCGCTGAAGCCACGGAGCCATTGCTGCCGCGAGATACCTGGCCACAGGTCTTCCAGGACAACATCATCTGGGATGCGCATGCCTGCTTGCCACTTATCCCGAATTACGATTGCCGCGCGCTGGCGAGACACCGTGCGGCGGGCGCAACCTTTGTTTCGGTCAATGTTGGCATGGATTTCAATCCTTTGAGCCAATGCATCCGCGTCATCGCGGGTTTTCGCGATTGGATCGCGCGGCATCCGGACCATTACATCATGGTGAATTCACTCGACGATGTGCGCCGCGCCAAACGCGAACGCAAACTCGCTGTCGCTTTCGATCTTGAAGGCTCGGCAATGCTGGATGATGATCTCGCCATGCTGGGCGTCTATCGTGATTTGGGCGTGCGGCAGTTGCATTTAGCCTATAACCGCGACAACAACATTGCCGGTGGCTGTTTCGGCAAGAATCAAGGCCTCAGCGATTTGGGGCGAGCGGTCGTGAGAGAATGCAACCGCGTCGGCATCACCATGGATTGCTCGCACTCTGCGCACCAGACAAGCCTTGACGTGATGGAAATTTCGACGAAGCCCGTGGTCTTTTCGCATTCGAACGCCAAGACGCTGTGCGATCACCCACGCAATATCGACGATCTGCAGATCAAGCGTGCCGCTGAAACTGGGGGCCTTGTCTGCGTCACGGGTATCGGTACGTTTCTTGGCAAGGACATCGAGACCGATACCATCATTCGCCATATCGATTACATGGTGGAAAAGATCGGCGTCGATCACGTCGGCATTGGCATCGACTATGCCTTCGACCAGGATCACAGCGACCTCCCGGCCGGCGAAGACCCGGCCCTCTGGTGGCCAAAAGTGAAAGGCGTCAACTTCGATTTCTCAAAAGTGAGATTTGTTTCGCCAGAGCGTTTGCCGGATATCGCGGTGGGACTACTGAAACACGGCTATAAGGACGCCGACGTCATCGCCATCATGGGCGGCAATTTCATGCGCGTTGCGCAGGCCTGCTGGAAATGAGGTCATCGCAGACCAAGAAAGCCGTCGAACGCAATGATACCTGACATCCGAATCAAAGCATCCCACATCCTCTCCGACGATTACTATCTCCTAAAGAAAACCACGTTCGAGATCCGGCGACGCGATGGCTCCTGGCAGACATGCACGCGTGAATCGTATGATCGCGGCAATGGCTGCTGCATTCTTCTTTACGATCCAGTGCGCAAGACGGTGCTGTTGACGCGTCAGTTCCGGTTCCCAGCTTATATGAACGGGCATGCCGCGTCACTTATCGAGGTCTGTGCAGGCTTGTTGGATACACACGACCCAGAGACAGCAATTGTCAAAGAGGCGGCGGAGGAATGCGGTGTCACCGTAACAAACCCGACGCGGCTTTATGATTGCTTCATGAGTCCGGGCTCGGTCACCGAGCGCATCACCTTCTTCATCGCCGAATATTCACCGGCAACGCGAACCGGCGCGGGCGGTGGCCTCCGTCAAGAGGGTGAAGATATCGAGGTGATCGAACTTACCCTCGACGCGGCACTCGCCATGACGACGGACGGGCGTATTTGTGACGCCAAGACCGTCATGCTGCTGCAATACGCGGCATTGAACAAGGTGATGGGGTAGCGCCGCTCGAGGCATGTGAATGCCCGGCCAGTAGGACCCACATTGGGGCCTGGTCATGACGCATTTTATGCGACCGTTATAACCTTAGCCCCTGCATCAATTGCGTGACATGTCGGCGCAACGTGGCGCGGGCTTCGGCATCGAGGATACCGCTTTGTGCGCTGCCAGCGCTGGCGCGCAGACCCGCGAGCCAACGCATAAAGTACCATAGATTGAGCGCCCCCAGCATTTCAGCCGCGGCGCTGATATCGGCGTGTTTGTCGATCTTGCCTTTTGCTTGCAGAACGTTGAGCAAATTCCTGAACTGGTCGACGCGCATCAGCTCGTCCGAGACGAAGGCGGTGGAGAGGGTCGACTGGTCGGTGAACGATGCACCGAACAACGCCGACCAAACAGCGCGGTCGAGATAGCCGATCTCGGTTTCGAAATCGGTCTCCATCATGCAGCAGATGGCATCAACCGGGTCGGCTGGCGGATGGGCGATGATGTCGCTGGTGGCTGCCTGTACCAAATCGCGGTCCGCCTGATAGATGGCCAACCCGATCTCGGCCTTCGACTTGAAGTAATTATAGACTGTGCCGACCGAAAGCTCGGCAGTGGCGGCGATATCTTCCATCGAAGCCGCATGAAAGCCTTGGGCCTGGAACAGCTTAGCCGCCGCGGCCATAATGGCTTGTTTGCGTTTCTCTTTTTGGCGCTCGCGCAGGCCGCCTTCAGTCATCCTGGCTCCTTAATCGACTATAATTTTGGAGTAATTATAATATTTTCTAACGTTAGATATAGCCCCGTTCTCGTGACGGCCGTCATGGACTGGGCCGGTAAACAGCCGCCAAATGTGAGGTGATCTGGGCGATCACCCAATACCCAAGATCACATTCTGGGAGAGATTATGAAATCGTTGCTGCCGGCGCTGCTGCTCGCGACCACTTTCGCCGCGCCTGCCTTTCTACTACCGATCAACGCCTCCGCCCTAGATGACACGCTAAACATCGAGGCCAATTCTTCGGTTCTCCTCACGAAGGAAAACGATCGGGTTCGCGCTGTCCGCGTGCAGAACACGCGCTTCGTTCCCTATCGCATTTGGGACGATTACAGTGCTAGCCAGTATCGCCTGGTGACGATTGCCACCAACGTAGCTTTGGACGCAGGTAGCGGACAGGTCGATCTCGATGCCGTTGTCAATGTCTCAGTCGACGATATGAATGGCGGAAAGACACAGCGTCTCGCCAGCTTTAAAGATCCTGGCCAGGATGGCGCGGTGATCGCCGATCGTTATTTTGCGACGACGACACCTGACCTCTGGGGCTATGGTGATACGCATCATGTGCGATGGCTGGGAACCGGCAAGCATCTCTTTCAATCCCTCGGTCGTGGCGCGACTGGCATCACAGCCTGGGCTGAATTTCCCAATAAGCAGTCACTGCAGATTCGTTGGGCGGCACTCGGCCCTACCCCCAATGACGTGGAAAGTGACGCCGGTGTGATCGGCACGATCGTGTATGGCAATGACAACGGACCCCTCTCTACCGTCCTCATCGCGATTCCACAGCAACAGGCGCAGGATGGCAGTCTTGATATGACCCTTCACGGCACTATGTGGCTGACCCTGACGAAGGGCGCTAGGCTGCTCTGGATCGATAGCCAAGAAAAGCGGTCCAGGTATAACAGCCTGGCCAATGCCGGCCCGAGCAGCGGCACACCGGATAGCCCCAAGAGTATTTGGTCACTGGCAAATGTGACCGATCCTGCCAAGGTTTCCGGCCTAGTACTGGCACTGGAGCTCGACGGCGAAAGGCTGATCAGCATCCCGGTTGAAGGCGATAAGCTGATGGCCGACAAGGCGACCATCAATCATCCACTTTTGCTGTTGCAGCGCTGGAATTAAATCGGATCGGCGCCGTTGCACGAAGTGGTTGCGCGCTATGTCGGCGGCAGAGTTTCCTAAGTGTGGGAAACAGTAGGATGGTGATAGCCGTCATAGCTAGTCCGGCAAACAGCCACTATGTATGACGCGATCACGGCGATCACCCGATGTCCAAGAGCCTTCATTAATTCCTGGGAGAGACCATGAAATCGTTGCTGCCGGCGCTGCTGCTCACCGCCATTTTTGCCACACCCTCACTGCTATCTACCAATGCTTATGCCATCGATTATACACAGAAAGCTGAGGGCTCGGTCGCGTTCACCAAGGGGAAGGATCGTGTCGTTACCGTTCGTGTGCAAAACAAGCGCTTCGTTCCATATCTCACGCTAGAAGAGCAAGGCGGCAGCCATTATCGCCTGGTAACGATTGCCACCGACGTGACATTGCGTAATGATCGCGAGCAAGTCGACCCCGATGCTTCTGTCAGCGTTACGGTCGACGATATGGGTGAGACAAAGACACAACGCGTCAGCTTTAAGGATCCCGGCGAGGATGGGGTTATTGTCGCCGACCGTTATTTCGCGACGACGACACCCGGTTGCTGCGGCAGTGCCGACACGCATCATGTGCGATTGCTGGAAACCGGCCAGCATCTGTTTCAATCGACCGGCCCCGGCTCGGTTGGCATCACGGCCTGGGCCACTTTCCCCAACGCGCGGCCGTATCAGATCTGGTGGGCGGCTTTTGGCGGTTACAGCGCTCCAGAGCAATACAAAGAGGGTGCGCTTGGCACCCTCACTTATGGCAATGACAGCGGGCCGCTTTCTACCTTCCTCGTTATGCGGCCGCAGAAGCCGGCGGAAGATGACAGCCTCGACCTGGCTATTGCCAATGGCGCCAAGTTGCTCTGGATCGATAGCAAGGAAAAGGTACCCTCGGATAGCGGCCTCGCCAATGCCGGCCCAAGCAGCGGCGAACCGAATAGTCCGAAGAATATCTGGTCGTTGGAAAACGTCACAGATCCCGCCAACGTCACAGGTCTGGTGCTGGCGCTGGAGCTCGACGGCAAAAGGCTGATCAGCATCCCGGTAGCAGGCGGTAAGCTGATCGCTGACAAGGCAACCATCGACCCGACCTTGGTATTGAAGCCAGCGCCGTAAATGAGGCGTTGAGGCAGCTGTTCAAGGAGGTTGTGAGTATTGGGGAGAGAGCATGAAACCGTTGCTGCCGGCACTGCTGCTTACCGCCACTTTCGCCGCGCCCTCACTGCTGCCGATCAATGCCTATGCCATCGATTATGGACAAAGCACCGAGGGCTCGGTCGCTTTCACCAAGGGCGAGGATAGTGTCGTTGCCGTCCGCGTGCAGAACAAGCGCTTCGTTCCTTACATCACTTTGGACGAGCAAGGCGGTAGCTATTATCGCCTGGTGACAATTGCTACCGACGTGACATTGCGCGGTGATCGCGAGCAGGTCGATCCCGCTGCCTTCGTCAGTGTCACGTACCAAGATGTTGGTAAAGCACAGATACACAGCGTGAAGTTTAAGGATCCCGGCGAGGATGGAGTTATTGTCGCCCACCGTTATTTCGCGACGACGACACCCGGCTGCTGCGGCAGTGCCGACAGACATCATGTGCGATTGCTGGAAACCGGCCAACATCTGTTTCAATCGACCGGTCCCGGCTCGGTCGGTATCTCGGCCTGGGCCGAGTTCCCCAACGCGCGGCCGTTTCAAATTCGTTGGGCGGCCTTTAGTGATTTCGACGATATCGGGCACGTACCAACGGGCGTGCTTGGCACCATCACTTATGGCAATGACAATGGACCGCTCTCAACCGTCTTTGTTGCATGGCCACCGCATTCGGGGGTAGATCCGCGCCTCGACCTAGCCCTTGCCAACGGTGCCAAGCTGCTATGGATTGACAGCAAGGAAAAGGTGCCTTCGGATAGCCTCCTTGCCAATGCCGGCCCAAGCAGCGGCGCACCGAACAATCCCAAGAGCATCTGGTCGTTGGAAAACGTGACGGATCCCGCCAAGATCACCAGCCTGGTGCTGGCGCTGGAGCTCGACGGCAAAAGGCTGATCAGCATTCCGGTCGAAGGCGATAAACTGATTGCCGACAGGGCCACCATTGATCCGACATTGGCGTTGAAGCCAGCGCCGTAAAAAGCGTTGGAGCGATTGTTCAAGGAGGTTGCTTCGTGAGCATGAAAACGTTGCTGCCAACGCGGCTCTTCGCCGCCGCTTTTGCCGCACCCATCTTGCTGCTGCCAATCGGTGCATCTGCGCTCGATGACAGGTTCGATGCCAAGGCTGGTTCTTCAATCGTGTTCACGAAGGAGAAAGAGGGTATCGTCGCGGTGCGCGTGCAGAACACACGCTTGGTTCCTTATCTCTTCTTGGAAGAGCTCGGCGGCAGCCATTATCGCCTGGTGACAATTGCCACCGACATGGTATTGCGCACCGATCGCGAGCAAGTCGATAACGATGCCTTTGTCAGCGTCACGATTGACGACATGGGTGATACGAATTCGGAACGCATTAGTTTCAAGGACCGCGGTGAGGATGGCGCGGTTGTCGCCGAGCGGTATTTCTCGACGACGACACCTGGCTGCTGCGGCAACCCCGATACACATCATGTGCGGTTGTTGGAAACCGGCCAGCATCTGTTTCAGTCGACCGGCCCTGGCCCGGTCGGCATTACCGCCTGGGCTGAATTCCCCGAAGCACGGCCGTTTCAAATTCGTTGGGCAGCCTTTGGTCCAGTCCCTAGTAAGGCGCAAAACGACGGCAGCGTGCTCGGCAAGATCACTTATGGCAATGACGATGGGCCACTCTCAACCGTCGTCCTTTCACGGCCGCAACGGGCATATAAAGATAATCTCGACCTGGCTCTTACCAGCGGCGCTACGCTGCTTTGGGTCGACAGCAAGGAAAAGCTGTCCGAGATGGAAATCCTTTACCACGAGAACCCGAGCAGCGGCACGCCAGACACCCCGAGGGCGGTCTGGCCCCCGGACAATAAAGAGGCTGACCCTGCCAATGTCAGAGGCCTGGTGCTGGCGTTGGAGCTTGATGGCAAAAGGCTGATCAGCATTCCGGTTGAAGGCGATAAGCTGGTCGCCGACAAGGCGACTATCCATCAGGGGTTGTTGCTGAAGTTAGCTCCATAAAAAGGTAGTTCGGAGTCGCGATGACATAACTACATGTTTTTCTTTGTCTTTTATTTACACGTAACAAGTTTTCATCGATTGACTATAATTTTATAGCTACTATAATTTTTATCTGACTCTAATTATAACTCGTTTCACTAAGGGAGCCGCATCGTGAGTGATGGCATCCGACATGTTTCCATCGCCAGCCTGGACCAAGTGGATCCGACGGATATCTGGCAAAAGGATAAGGACCATTTCGTCCATCCTTGGACCCATTTCGACAGCTTCAAAAAGGACGGGTCATTGGTCATGGGCCGCGCCGAGGGCGCCTATGTCTATGATCTCTCCGGCAAGCGCTATCTCGACGGCATCGGCGGCTTGTGGTGCGTGAATATCGGCTATGGCCGGCGCGAGATTGTCGATGCGATCGCGAGCCAAGCTCAGCGCATGGCGTTCTTCAATCCCTTCGTCGACACGACCAATATACCGGCGGCGGAATTGGCAGAAAAGGTCGCGTCACTGGCACCAGGCGTTCTCAACTAGGTTTTCTTCTATTGCGGCGGGTCGACCGCCAACGACACCGC
>CAYOYT010000031.1:0-12224 GCA_964408245.1 uncultured Dongia sp.
CCGTTATACGGCTTGGCCCGAAACCGCGCGCCCTCAGTAATGCGGCAACACTTTGTGCAGAAAAGCCGTCCTCGCTAAGCACGACCAGCCTCGCCCGGTTGTACAGCACGCGGTTAAGATGATGGATCGGGCGACCGTGAATAGTGACGATTCCAACATCCTGAAGCGCCCAGCCCATGCGCGCCGCGGCGAGCGAAACGGAGGATGGCGCCGAGAACACGAGCATTTCATCGGGACCAAGATGATGGCTGAGGCTAGCACCCATGCCATAGAACATCGGATCCCCGCTGGCGAGGATCGCAACCTTTTGTCCCCGCAAGGCAAGCACAGTATCGACCGCCTGCGAAAAGGGACTTGGCCAAACCCGGCATTCGGCTGGGACGTCCGCTGGCAGCATGGCAAGATGCCGCTTGCCACCGAAAATGACAGCGGCATCGACAAGGGCCACGCGCGCGGCGGCGCTAAGGCCGTCAAGGCCATCTTCGCCAATGCCGATCACAGTGAGCCAAGCTGCCATCTTGCAACGATCTCGTTAGGGAAAAGGCGGGTTCACGGCCTCCAATAGGGCATCGGCCGCGCCTCGGCAAGCACACCCGTAACGCCGAAACGCCGGAGAATCCGCTTTCACAAGGTTCGCCGCTCCTATAGAAACGGACCATCATCGGTGCCCTTCGGGGTGTAAAGGGAACACGGAGGGCCGGAACGCGACCGACCTAGCCGTGGCTGCCCCCGCAACTGTACGCGGCGAGCCTGTCGCAACGAGCCACTGGACCTTAAACCCAAGATCCGGGAAGGCGGCGACGACGGCATGGACCCGCAAAGCCAGGAAACCTGCCGGTGATGTGGGGTTGCGGTTGGATGCATCGATCGGGGCGTATCGATGTCGTGGTGATGCAGAGCGTGCTGATACCCATTCGCCGCGACAGTTTTTGTCGGTGCCAAGTTGATGCAAAGCGATCGCCGCTTCGCCTGTCCGAGCGTTTACCGCATCGTGCAATCGCTCGATGGCGGTATCTGCCGTATCAAGCTGCCCCTTGGCCGCCTCAATGCAACAAAGGCACGCGCGCTAGCACGGCTTGCCACTGCTCATGGATCGCCGGAGATCGAGATCACCAACCGCGCCAATCTGCAAATCCGCGGATTGCGCGAGGGCGTGAATGACGCGCTCATCGCTGGCCTAATCGAGGCAGATATCGCACCCAAGAGCAGCGGTGTGGATGACGTGCGCAATGTAATGGTGAGCCCTGTTCTAGGGCTCGACCCCGCTGCCATCGCTGATGTAAGCGCGCTTGCCGATCGTGTCCTCTCGCGACTAGAGAATGAGACTCGCTACCACGCGTTGTCGCCCAAATTTTCGATTCAAATCGACGGTGGGGAATCGATCGCGATGATCGCTCATCCGAACGATGTCTGGTTGTCAGCGGTGGATGAGACACGTTTTGCGATCGGCCTTTCTGGCACGCCCGGCGAGCATGCGCTAGGTATTGTCGCAGCATCAGAAGCGGAGGCAGTCCTTTTCGCCATCGTCGACGCATTCATCGACAGGATCGACAATCTGAATAGTCGAGGCGAGAAGATCAGCCGCCTACGCCATCTGCTGGCAGATGAAAGCCCGGCAGCGTTTGCCAAGCGCCTTACGCGCACGATCGCACCCATTGGCGATTGGCAGCGCGAAAAGCCAATGCGGTGCGGCCATATCGGTGCGTGGCAGCAGGCAGATAATCGATTCGTTCTTGGCAGTGTGCCACCTCTGGGCAGAATCACCCAAGAAATGATGCTGGGCCTCGCCGATCTTGCAGCGAAAGTTTCGGGCGACGAGATCCGCTTGACACCCTGGCAAAGCGTCATGCTACCGAACATTGCCGAAGATGAGCTCGAAGACGTAGTCCTTACCCTAGAAGAGCTTGGCTTCTTCACGCGGCCGGAACGGACACTTGCGACGACATTGACCTGCGCTGGCAGCAGCGGCTGCAGATCGGGTCTCGCCGACACCAAAAAGGATGCGCTCACCCTCGCCGAAGCACTGGACGCGAGCCGACATCTGGTTTTCGGTGTGCATCTCACCGGCTGTGCCAAATCCTGCGCAGCTCCCCGCCCCGCACCCTATACGCTTTTAGGCGTGAGACCCGGCCATTACGATGTTTTTGCCCGCCCCGAGATGTCTGTTGGCGACACCGGTAAGGCGGATTTGGGCGAGCTTCTTGGCCACGATCTCACTATCGAGCAGGCAGCCAAGGTGCTGTTGCAAAGAGAGAAGGCATGATCACCTACGAACGCGATGGACAAGAAATCTATCGCCAATCCTTTTCAATTATTCGCCGAGAAGCGGATCTTACCGGCATTACAGCCGATCTCGAAAAACTCGCAGTGCGCGTCGCCCACGCTTCCGGCATGGCCGATGTTGTACCAGATCTGCGTTTCTCAATCGGGGCTGGTGCCGCTGGTCGCAACGCGCTGAACGCCGGCGCACCGATCCTCGCCGATTGCCGCATGGTGGCTGATGGAGTCACACGCTCGCGCTTGCCAGCCGATAACGAGGTGATCTGTACCTTAAACCATCCAAGTGTGCCGCAACTGGCGCAGGATCTCGGCAACACACGTTCAGCGGCGGCACTCGAATTCTGGCGCGACCAGATGGGAGGCGCCGTGGTCGCCATCGGCAACGCGCCAACGGCGCTTTTTCGCCTGCTAGAGATGCTCGACGACGGAGCGCCAAAGCCGGCATTGATCTTAGGATTTCCCGTTGGCTTCGTGGGTGCTGCTGAATCGAAGGAGATGCTAGCGCAAGATAGCCGCGGCGTGCCCTTCGTGATCATCCGCGGTCGTCGCGGCGGCAGCGCGATGGCTGCTGCCGCCGTCAACGCCCTGGCGACGGAGCGCGAGTGATGGCCAAAGGACGTTTGTTCGGTCTCGGCGTTGGCCCGGGCGATCCGGAACTGATGACGGTGAAGGGGGTGCGCTTGCTGCAACAAGCACCCATCGTCGTTTATCTCGCCGCCAAGGGCAAGAAAGGTAATGCGCTCACCATCGTTGAGACGTATCTCAAACCAGAACAGCAGACGATAGCACTGGTTTATCCGGTGACGACAGAAAAGCTGCCGCCACACCTCAATTACGAGACGCTGGTGACTGACTTCTATGATCGATCGGCGGAAGAACTGGCAGCGCATCTCGATGCCGGCCGCGATATCGCTGTGATTTGTGAAGGCGATCCATTCTTCTACGGCTCGTTCATGTATATCCATGACAGATTAGCGACACGATATGACACCGAAGTGGTGCCTGGTGTCTGTTCCGTGCTGGGCGCCGCTTCGGTCCTGGGCGCCCCACTCGTCTATCGCAACCAAAGCCTCGGCATTCTCTCCGGCGTGTTGCCGGAAGAAGAGTTGAAGCGTCGCCTCGCCGATCTCGAAGCAGCGGCGATTATGAAGCTCGGTACCAATTTCGAGAAGGTGCGCAAGGTGGTCATGGATTTGGGTCTGGGCGACCGAGCGCTTTATGTCGAGCGGGCAACCATGAGCAACCAAAAGATCGTACCTCTGGCGCAGGTCGATCCGAAAAGCGCACCCTATTTCTCCATCGTGCTGGTGCCGGGCAAGAAGTGGCAATCGTGAGCGATGCGCCGGCCATCCTGATTTTAGGCGCGCGATCGCTCGCCACGGCGCGGCGTATCCAGGGTGTCTTGCCGAATGCTAAAGTTTACGGCCTCGCCGGTCGGGTTGAGGGCGCCGATATTTCTTTCGAGGAATTTGGCGACACCTTGCGCGGTCTTTATGAGGCTGGGCAACCGATCATCGCCTTGTGTGCTGCCGGGATCGTCATCCGCTCCCTGGCACCCCTGTTGCAAAACAAGCGCACCGAACCGCCGGTGCTTGCCATTGCTGAAGACGGCAGCGCCGTCGTGCCGCTGCTAGGAGGACTTAGCGGCGTCAATGTTTTGGCGCGCGAGATCGGCGTGGCACTTGGTACGGCACCCGCCATCACCACGACGGGTGAGATTCGTTTCGGCACCTGTCTGCTTAATCCGCCGGATGAGTACATGCTGCGCAATCCAGCAGATGGCAAAACTTTCATTGCCGACCTTCTGGCCGGAGCCAAGATGCGGGTCGTGGGTGCGGCGCCCTGGTTTGCCGAGGCAAAACTGCCAATCGAGCCGAACGGTACTCTAACCGCGCGCATCACGCATCAAGACGTGGTGCCCACCGCGCATGAATTGCTATTCCATCCGCGCAACATCGTCATCGGAATCGGGCGTCCAGTGGACGAACTCGCCAATCGCATTCGACAAGCCTTAGCGCAGACGCAATTGTCGATTCATTCCCTGACACTCCTGCTGGCCCGGGAGGAAGATGTCGCCGATCCGATGATCGCCGCTGCTGCTGTCGAACTGGGCTTACCACTGCGCTTTCTCGCAGCACCATCGGCGGAGGCACTTACAATTGCCGCCGTACCCTCGCCGGTTCTGTCCGTCACGATCGAACGACTGGCGATCGCCGTAGCCGCGACACCAGGGGACATCTTAAAGGTAGGTCGCAGACGCGGCCGATTAGCGGTCGTGGGACTGGGTCCCGGCGACGCATCGATGATGGCACCAGCCGTGCGACGCGAGATTGAGCAGGCGCAGGATATTCTGGGTTACGAGACCTATATAAAGATGGCCGGTCCTTTGCGCGCCGATCAGGTCGTGCACGCGACTGACAATCGCGAAGAATTGGCGCGGGCGCGGCAGGGTTTCCAGCTCGCTGCAAGCGGCCGGTCGGCTGTGATCGTTTCTTCCGGCGATCCGGGGGTCTTCGCCATGGCGGCGGCAGTGATGGAAGCGCTTGATGACACGGACAATCCGGATTGGCACGGCGTCGAGCTGATTATTCTACCAGGCATCTCTGCGGCAATGGCGGCAGCGGCTCGGATCGGCGCACCTCTCGGCCACGATTTCTGTGTTATTTCACTGTCCGATAATCTCAAACCCTGGGCAACGATCCTCGACCGGCTGCGACATTCCGCCCAGGGTGATTTCACCATGGCCCTTTATAACCCAATTTCCAAAGCGCGGCCTTGGCAATTGGGCGAGGCACTTGCTCACTTGCTGCAGTATCGCGCACCGGAAACGCTGGTCATGCTCGGTCGCGATATAGGTCGCCCAGCGGAACGCATTACTCATACGACCCTAGAAGCATTGACGCCCGAGATGGTGGATAGCCGCACAGTGGTTATCATCGGCTCGTCGCATACGCGCGCAATAGCGCGCCCCAATGGCAATGCATGGGTTTATACGCCGCGCTGGTACCGCACGAAACCGGTGTGAGTTTTAACAACAGATCGAAAAGAACTCAAAGAGTCGTCACCCACGAGATTGCCGCATCGATATCGCTTACCTTGGGCACGTCTGGGCGCGATGGGCGGCGCTGCATGATGACAGTGATACCAAGTTCGCGCGCGGCCTGCAGCTTGGCATCGGTCGCATTGCCACCACTGTTTTTGCACACCACATGGTCGATAGCGCGCGATCGCAGCAATGCACGTTCATCCTCAAGCCGAAAGGGACCACGCGCGAGCAAAATTTCGGCATTAGCAAAAATGAGAGTGGGATCGGGCGGTTCCACCGATCGAATAACGAAAGCGATATCCTTGAGCGTGATGAACGGCTCGAGTTCCTGCCGTCCCAATGCCAGAAACACGCGCTTGGCAGCACGGCGCAAAACGTCCACCGCTCCGTTCCAGTCATCGATTTCGATCCAGCGATCGCCGGGTTGGGCCGACCAAGCAGGGCGTTCGAAGCGTAATAGCTTTACGCTCGCGCGTTCGGCAGCCAGTGCAGCGTTCCAGCACATCCGACGGGCGAAGGGATGTGTTGCATCTATGACGGCGGTGATACCATTTTTTTCGAGATACGCGGCAAGACCATTCGATCCACCGAAGCCACCGATACGAACCTCACCCGGAGGCAATTTGGGGTTGGCAACACGACCAGCCAGCGAAGAGATCACATGACAATCGGCGCGTGCTGCAAGCGCATTGGCCAGCGCTGAGCCTTCACCCGTGCCCCCCAGAATAAGAATTTTTTGTCTGTCCAAAAACACCTTCCCGCCCGACCATGCCGGGCGCTTTGCCTGATGGCAAGAGCGGCAAAGCCGCAAAGGATACTGTAAAGGTTAATATTGCTGGGTAAGCGCGCCAACAGGCAGCAACAATTCCGTCCTCATTACACGGCTGGCTCCTTGGCAGCACTCATTTGGCGTGAGACCAATCTGGCATAAAGCCCACCGCGCGCTATAAGTTCGACTGGCGTACCGATTTCGGCGACACGACCTGCATCTAGCACCATAATAAGATCGGCATTTCGCACGGTCGACAGTCGATGCGCGATAACGATAGTGGTCCGCGATTTCTGTAGCAGATCGAGTGCTTGACGGACGGCCTGCTCGTTGGCGGCATCAAGATGCGAGGTCGCTTCGTCGAGGATAAGGATCGGCGCGTCTTTGAGGAACGCCCGAGCGATCGCAACGCGCTGGCGCTGACCACCTGAAAGACTGGTACCACGCTCGCCGACCGGCGCATCGAGCCCTTCTGGCAATGCCGACATCAGATCGGCGAGCGCGGCATGGCGGATAGCAACGATGAGTTCCGCTTCGCTTGCCTCGGGCCGCGCAATCAACACATTGTTGCGTAAGGAATCGTTGAAGAGATAGGTGTCTTGCGCCACAAGCGCCATTTCCGCACGCAGATCGTCTAGTTTGTAATCTCTAAGATCGGCACCGTTCAAGCGGATGGCCCCTCGATCCGGGTCCCAGAAGCGCATCAGCAATTGCGCTGTCGTGGTTTTACCCGCCCCAGACGCGCCGACCAATGCGATGGTCTTCCCAGCCGGAATCTCGAGGCTGACGTCGGTGAGCGCCGCGTGCGCCTGGCCGGGATAGGAAAAGGCCATGTTATCGAGCACAAGGCCAGCAGACGCGATCTGCTTTTCCTTCGCGACGCCAGGGCCATCTGTCACTAGCACTGGTTCATTCATCACACCGTAGATGCGGCGCGTCGCCCCCAGCGTATCTGCGAGCTGCCGGCCGATCTGGGCAATCTCAGAGATGGGCAGAAAGGCCGCCATGGCAAGAAGCGAAAAGAGTGGTAAGTCAGACGCATCGACCCGGCCTTGCCGCGCCAGCAACCCGCCAATCACCACGGTAGCGAGGCCGCCCAACCCCGTCAGAACCTCCAGCAGCGATTGCTGAAAAGTGAGATCCCTAAAAAAGGGCAAGCGTAAGTGGATATGCCGATCCGAAAGGCAATCAAGCTGGCGGCCGCGGATCTCTTCCTGCTGAAAAGCGACGATTTCGCCGAGGCCCTGAACGTTATCGATGGCGAATGCACCCAATTCACCGGCAGCCTCGCGGGCTTCTGAGGCGAGGCGATCGGAACGATGGCGCCCGAAGAACGGCGCCAAGGCAACGGCAGCAAGGAATGGCGCCAAAGCCAAAGCAAGCCAGAGATGCGCATTGCCTAGCACGACGAGGACGATGGCCGGTACCAGCACGGCTACGAAAGCCGGTGCCACGGTATGGGCAAAGAAATACTCAATAAGCTCGATGTCATTGGTAACGAGTGCCATCAGATCGCCGGTGCGACGACGTACAAGATATGCCGGTGCTAGCGCGTCGAGCTTGCGGAACATATCGAGCCGCATCTTAGCAAGCAGCCGGAACGCCATGTCGTGAGCGATCCAGGATTCCAGCCAGTGCAAAGCACCGGAGAGAGGCGCGAGGACGGCAAGACCCCATAGATAGGGTTGATAATCGGTATCATTCTTCACAGCCGCCACCGCGAACGCGGAAAGAACGCCTATGCCGATAAACGCAAGCACGCGTAGCACACCGAAGATGAAGGTGACCGCAAGACGGCCCTTCCACGGCATGATAACGCGCATCAAAGTGGCGATGACCTGATACCAGGTGAGGCCATCAGCCTTCAGAATGCCTTCTGTGACGAGTTTGATAGATGTGCCGGTAGCCGTTGCCTCGACTTTTTGTGCCGGTACCAAATCGATATCGATGGGCTCGGCCGCTTCCTGTACCTGCTCCGCCATGAGATGCGCATAAATACCACCCTGTCGCAGGAGGGTGGCATGATCGCCCATCTCCGCTACGCGCCCCTGATCGAGGACGAGGATGCGGTCGCAACCGATGACACTGGAGAGACGGTGAGCGAGGATAAGGGTAGTGCGACCCAACATTAGGCGATCCAGCGTCGCCTGGATCGTCGACTCGTTTTCCGCATCAACTGCCGAAAGCGCCTCATCAAGGATGAGGATCGGCACGTCACGCAAAAGAGCGCGCGCGATGGCGACGCGCTGACGTTGGCCACCAGATAGCTTGATACCCTTCTCGCCGATAAGCGAGTCGTAGCTTTGTGGTAAGGATAGAATGAAGTCGTGGATATTGGCGGCCCTGGCAACAGCCTCGATTTCGGTCTGGTCCGCTTCTGCCTTTCCCATACGCAGATTATCGGCAATCGTGCCGTGGAATAGAAACGTATCCTGATTGACTACCGCGATCATGTTGCGAATTTCGGCAAAGGTGAGATCACGCAGGTTATGGCCGCCGAGTTTGATACTGCCGGCTTCCGGATCGGAGAAACGCAGCAACAAGCGTACGATCGAGGATTTTCCGCCACCGGACGTGCCGACCACACCGATACGCTCACCTGGATTGACCGTAAAGCTCAGCTTTTCGTGCACGGTTCGGTGTGTACCGGGGTAGCGGAAGGTGACATTCTCGAAACTGATCTGCGGTCGCAGCGAGAGATGGCTTGGAGCGGCGGCAGCGACAACATCCGCCTGGTCATCCAGAATCTTATATATTCCTTGTGCTGCAGACATGCCGACCATGCCTTGATGCAGCACTGAGCGCAGATCGCGCATAGGGCGATAAATCTCTACACCCAGCATCAGGATTACAAGTAGAGCGGTGAGCGAAAGCATTCCCTGCTCCACCCGATAAGCACCGAGCGCGATAGCCGCCGCGGCGCCGCAGGCGATGGCACTGTCGGTGATGCCGCGCGACAATAGGTTGGTTGCCAACACCCACATGCTGCGACGAAACAGCGTGTCTGCCTCACGCTCCAGCTTGTCAGCACGCGCCTTGCTTTGTCCAAAGGCCTTCAACGTGGCCAGACCCTGGATGGAATCAAGAAATTCCGCGGCGAAGGATTCGTAAGCGATCTGCCTTGCCGCCGAGCGGCGCATATCGAAGCGATGCCAAAAGCCCGGCATCAAAAGAGCGATGAGTGCAAACGCCAGCATCACCGCCGCGACCGGAAGATCGATAAAAGCGATTCCCGTAAACACCAGAATTGGCGTCAGGAGCGCGATCAAGAATTGGGGTAAGAACTGGCCGAAATAAGTCTCAAGCTGCTCGACGCCGTCGATAAGTGAGAGGGTTAGTGCGCCAGACCGCCGCTGTAGGACACGAGCTGGCCCGAGGGAAGCTATGCGATCATAGAGCGTACGGCGTAAACGCTTTTGCACGGCACCGGCCGTCTCATGCGCCACCATGATACGCCAGTAATCGAAGACCCCGCGCAACACCATGACCAGGGCAATGCCTAGAATGGGATAAATGAGTGCGGCGAGATTGGCACCAGTAAAAATAGCGCCGAGCAGCCAGCCGAGCAGCGCCAAGCGTGCAATGCCGAAGCCAACTGCGATGAGCCCGAGCACGGTCGCCCAGGCGATGCGACCGCGAACACCATCAGTAAAGATCCACAATCTTTTTTCGATATGCATGTTCAGCCTTGTGCTTGCCGAGGCTCAAATTATGCTGAACAATAGCATTCGGCATTCGACAATTTATATCACCTTGCGTACATTTTTGTTCAGGACATGTAGCCATGATCCAGGATTGGAACGATCTCAAAGTGTTTTTGACCCTGGCTGAGGAAGGTCAGCTCACCGCCGCCGCCAAGCGTCTACATGTCAGCCACCCCACTATCGCGCGGCGCGTCAAGGCTTTGGAAGAATCGGTAAGTGCCCGCCTGTTCGATCGACTGCCGGATCGTTTTGTGCTGACACCAGCTGGCGAACACCTTCTCGCCGATACTAGACGCATGCGGGAGGCGGCTGAGGCGATTGAGCGGCGCAGTGCGGGTTTGACCGACCTTGCCCAAGGCGTGGTACGCATTTCCGCCGGCGAAGCGATGACTGGCTTCATCGCCGCGCATCTGCCGCGCCTGCGCGCCAACCTGCAATGCATCGAGTTCGAATTATCGGCCAGCCACATGCTCGCCAATCTCTCTAAGCGCGAAGCCGATCTTCTCATCCGAGAGCAAGTTCCGGATCTTGCCAGCATCGTCACCCGCAAGTTGGGTCACGCGGCTTATGCGATCTATGCCAATGTCGATATGAGAATGACGGATTCGCAGCCAGAAAATCTGCGCAAGCAGACTTGGATCGGCTTTGATGACGATCATGTTTACATGCCGGGCCAAGCTTGGACCCGCCAGCTGCTGGACGGTGGTCGGCCGCGTATCCGGGTTAATGACTGGCTGGTGATGCGCGATGCCGTGATTGCCGGCGCCGGCATCGCAGTCATGCCATGTTATCTCGCCGATCACGAAACGGGATTACGGCGGGTGGGCAGATTGTTACCCGATGTCGGCGCCGATCAATGGCTATTGGTTCACAGGGATCTACGCACCTTACCCAGGATCCGCGCAGTTATGGATCAGCTAGTAGCGCTATTTCACGAGCAAAAAGGTGCTCTCGCCGGATCGGTACAGGCGTAGGCAGTAAACTTTTTCCCCGAATAATAAAGATCTGGAACGAAACCTGCTCATGCCCTGTTAGGTATACATCTGAGCATAATCTCGCGGAGGCCAAGAATGCAGTCCACTGTTGAAACCCGGCAAGAGACGTTGAAAAAGAATGAAACCGGGAGCCTCATTGCTGCCGACAAAGTTCAAGGCACAGACATCTTCAACCGCACCGGCGACAATCTGGGCGAAGTTGAAAGCGTCATGATCGACAAACTTTCCGGCAAGGTCGCTTATGCGGTCGTAACTTTTGGTGGTTTCCTCGGCATCGGTGCCGAGCGCCGCGCGCTCCCTTGGAAGGTTCTCAGCTACGACGTGGACCTAGGCGGATACATGATCGATGCTGATGACGACGTTCTGCGTCAAACACCGGTTTATTCCGACAATCAGACTGATCCAGAATGGGGCACCCGGGTACACGGCCATTTTGGCGTGCCGCCCTATTGTCAGTAAAGCTTTTGATAATGGGACGTCCGCTGGGTCGCGCCAGCGGACGCTAAGGCGGCAGTAGCGACCCAACACGACAAGACTATTTTCTCTTTACAACAATAGGAGGCGGCCATGATGCAGACGATCGGTTATTACGTTGCAAGTGCGGCAGCTTCAGCTTACGCGTTATTTTTCCTCGGTACACATTGGGTCGCTTAGAGATATTTCATGATTTATCGCATCAACGTTAATGATCCGGACGTGCCGGAGGGGGAGCGCTGGTTCGCGCGTCAGATCGAAGGTCAATTCGCCAACGTTGATAAAGAACCCTTACCGCCTGAGTTACGAGAGCTTTTGAACAAGCTCAGCGGCGGCGGGTCAAAACGCCCTTTGTCGTGAACGTTTGCACACCGTGTTTGCGGCCCTGACGCTTTCCCTCGCCACCACCAAGCCCCGTCCCCGCCGGCTGCCAGTTTGGCACCAAATGGTGCTTACCAGGACCGATAAGATCAGCTCGGCCCATGCGTTTAAGCGCATCGCGTAGGAGCGGCCAATTCTCAGCATCGTGATAGCGCAGAAATGCTTTGTGCAAGCGGCGCTGCTTAAGCCCCTTGATTGCCTCAACCGGCTCCGAGGCCCCGCGCCGGATCGGCCGCAATGGGTTGAGCCCTGAGTGATACATCGCTGTTGCTAGAGCCATAGGCGATGGTAAGAAGGTCTGGACTTGATCAGCACGATATTTATTTCGCTTTAGCCAGAGCGCCAGATTCATCATGTCTTCATCGGTTGTACCCGGATGCGCGGCGATAAAATAAGGAATGAGGAAGTATTCTTTCTTCGCTTCCTTTGCCGCTTTGTCGAACAACGCCTTGAACTTATCGTAGGCGCCGATACCCGGCTTCATCATCTTGGAGAGCGGGCCTTCTTCGGTATGCTCCGGTGCGATCTTTAAGTAGCCACCAACATGGTGCGCCACCAGCTCTTTGATATAGGCC
>CAYOYT010000032.1:0-12184 GCA_964408245.1 uncultured Dongia sp.
CTGCGCACCAGCGGCAGCAGCGCCGCCAACGCCTGGTCACGCCACGCCTGGTCCACTGTGGACGATGCAATGTGCCGTTACCGCATCGAAAAATTGGCTAAGGGTCAGCACCCCAAGGCGGGCAGAGGCTGAACGTTGACGCCATGGCTAATCCGGGTGAAATCTGGGTCGAGGCGATTGGCATCTTTGCCGCCTGCCTGACGACATTGAGCTTCCTGCCACAGGCCCTACGCATTTGGCGCCTGAAGTCGGCACGCGACGTATCTCTCACCATGTATCTGATGATGTTCGCTGGCCAGGTCATGTGGCTCACTTATGGCGCGGTGATCGGCTCGGTCTCGCTGATCTTCTCCAATGTCAGCGCGCTTGTGCTTGTGAGTTCGGTTCTTTTTCTGAAATTTCGCGACATTACAGCCCTTAAGGCCGATGTGGTGCGCGTGCCGCCAACCGCTGAATAACCGCCGGAAGCGGCTGAGCGACCTCGCCGCTGAAATAGCCAAGGACCGTCAGGCCACTTTCTTGCGCAAATTCCAACAATTCGCCCGGCCGTAGCAGGAAGGCCGGGTTGCTTGGCTTGCCGTACTTTTCGTTACCCGCGGCGAAGGTTTCATAGATCAGCAAACCGCCAGGCTCCAGCAACGCGGCCAGTTGCGGCAGAAGTGGCCGATAAAGGTAATTCGTGACCACGATACCGGTAAATTTTCGCCCTGCCAGCGGCCAGGGTGATCCGTCCTCGAGATCGGCAGCGATGATTTCGACCTCATCTGGCCATGTTTGGGCTGCAAGCGCCGCGACATCCTTATCGACGGCGACGATCGATAGCGCCGACCCGATGAGATAATGCGTATGTCTTCCGCCACCGGCGGCGACATCCAGCACGCTGCCCCGGTCATCGATCGCTGGCGCCCATTGAACAACCCACCCCGAAGGTGGATAAATTAGATTTCTGTGCATCCCACACACATTTATCAAAGATGTGTTACCAAAGCTCGTCATTAGCTGGCATTTTGGCCCTTAAGCTTTATATTCTTAACTTATATGAGTGATCCTAGAAGGGTCGCGATCGGTGCGGGATTTGAGAGTTCATTGGTATGATCGTCTTTCAGCTTAATTGCGGTACAGGCCACACCTTCGATATTTGGTTCAAGGATGGGGCTACCGCCGACCGCCAGTTGACGCGCAAGCTGGTTGAATGTCCGGAATGCGGCGATCGTAAGGTTGCCAAGGCGCTGATGGCGCCCCGAATTTCCTCGAAAGAGCAGAAGAAGGTGCCGACTCAAAATATGGCAGTACTTGCTAAGGTCATGCGCGACCAGCTCAACGAAGTGCGCAAGCAGGTTGAAGCCAATTGCGACTATGTCGGCGACAAGTTTGCTGAGGAAGCACGAAAGATCCATTACGGCGAGACTGAAGTACGCGGGATTTTCGGCGAAGCGAGCGAAGGCGAGCATAAGGAACTGTCGGAAGAAGGTATCGACGTCGCCCGTATTCCGTGGCTCCCCAGAGATGATGCTTAACGCGGATGATGCTTAAGCCTGATGACGCGCAATCTCGACGATGCCCAGGCGCTTCAGCTGATCCAATCGACGATATAATCTTCCGGCTCGCCGGCCCTGGTTTCTGAAATGACACGGCGTCGTACTGAAATTCCTACCTGATGGACGGTGCGCGGATCGCCCGAGATAAGTGGATGCCACCAAGGGAGATCCTCGCCTCGATGCACCAGCTTATAGGCGCAGGTTTCCGGCAGCCAGTCGATACGGCCGATATTACGAGACGATAGCTGGACGCAATCCGGCACAATGCTCTTCCGGTTCTTGTAATCCTTGCACTGGCAGCTTCTAAGATCGAGCTGCTTGCAAGCGATGTTTGTGAAAAGCACCTGGTCGGTGTCGGCGTCGCGCAGCTTCGTGAGGCAGCATTTGCCGCAGCCGTCGCAGAGACTCTCCCATTCTGTCGGCGTCATCTTCGAGAATGGCGTCGTCTTCCAAAAAGGCTCCGCCCGAGGAACCTTCTTCATGCCGCCTTGCTGCCGCGAATGAAAGCGCCGACCGCTGGACTGATACGCTCGCGCCATGATCGACCACTGAAGAGGCCGTAATGCCCGACCGTGGGCTCGGTGAGCTGGACGCGCAGCTTATCGGGAATGCCGGTGCACAGCACTTGCGCTGCATGGCACTGACCGGCACCAGTAATGTCATCGCGCCCACCTTCAACCGTCATCAGGCCAACATTGCGAATAGCCCTCGGGTTGACCGTTTGGCCGCGATGCTTGAGTCGCGCTGTCATCAGCGCATGCTCCTGAAACACGATGCTGACGGTATCGAGATAGAACTGTGCATCGAGATCCATGACGGCGAGATATTCCTCATAAAAGCACCGATGTGCACGGGCGAATTGATCGTCGCCTTTGGCATGCGCCCAGAGAAAATCGAGATGTGCTTTCAAATGCCGATTTGGGTTGAGCGACATGAAGCCAGAGAGCTGCAGCAGACCAGGATAGACGCGGCGGCCATTGCCAGGATGCATGGGCGGCACATTATGGATCGCCGCTGTTTCGAAGGTTGACAGCGCATGTGACTGCGCAAGGCGTGTCACCTCGGTGGTACCAACGCGCGTATCGACCGGCCCACCCATGATGATGAGATTGCGTGGTGTCAGCGGATCCTTCGCTTCAGCCATTAGCGAGACGGCCGCGATCGAGGCTGGCGCCGGCTGACAGATCGCCAGCATATGAACGTTCGGGCCAATATGACGAATACAACGAAGCAACACATCGACATAATCGCTGAAGCCAAAGCGCCCGTTACTCAACGGTACTTCGCGCGCATCCTGCCAATCGGTTATATAGACCTCATGATTGACCAGCAAAGTCTCGACCGTGTCGCGCACCAGAGTCGCAAAATGACCGGAGAGGGGAGCGACCAGCAGTACCTTCGGGTCATTGCGGGGCTTATCCAGGACGCGTTCGAACTGCATCAACCGACAGAAAGGTTCGCCGTGGATCACTTTCTCCTGAATAGCGATTTCTGCGCCGTCGATGGTGACGCTATTGATGCCGAATTCGGGTCGTCCATGTCGCCGGATGGCGCGTCCAAAGATCTCGCAAGCCGCAGCACCGGCGCGCAACAGCGTGGTCTCGGACAGCGGATTATGGGGATGCGCCAATAGATTGCGCCAAGTATCGGCGGCAAACCGAAACGGAGTTAGGGCTAGATATTGGGCCTCGATGGCATGATAAAGCATATTAACTCTTTACGTTGCGCTGCGAGATTCGGCAACCCTAACTCGGTGGTATGCTCTAATTCCTAAGAAGGACGCCGGCGTCGATCGGCCAGGTCAACCATAATCTAGTATCTGGCGTGACCTTTCCGACATCGGTCGCAGATCGGCGATTTTGGAGCGAAACCGAAATCGGCACAGCGCCTTCTCGCCAATCTGCTAGCAAAAGGCTACGATCGCCGAGATAGGATCCTGCCAAAGCGCCCCCGCAACAACATTCTCTGCACCCTGCGGTGGCACAGTCACGGCATCGATTTTTTCGGGTCGTACGGCGACGATGACATTCTCTCCTGGCATCGTGCCGTTGACGGCAGGTACCCGCAGCTGTTGACCGGGCGCGATTTCGATCGCGGCGATGTTATCGGAAACGCTCGCGACGTGGCCCTCGAAGAAATTCATATTGCCGATGAAACCAGCAACTTCGCGGCAATTGGGTCGTTCGTAGAGGGCTGTTGCCGTGTCGATCTGCAATACCTTGCCGCGTGCCATGCGGCGATAGGGTCGGAGAGAGACAATGCTTCTTCTTGGTCATGCGTGACGAAGATAAAAGTGATGCCGAGCGATTTCTGTAGCTGCCGCAGCTCAATTTGCATTTCCTCGCGGAGCTTCTTGTCAAGCGCGCCCAGACCTCGCGCGAGATACTCTCCTTGTCGAGACCACGATTGACCAGGCCATACGCGATGTTCTCAGCAATATTGAGATGCGGAAAGATCGCGTAAGATTGGAAAACCGTGTTTGTCGGCCGCTGATTAGGTGGCCGGATGCCCATTGGTTCGCCGGCGATCAAGATGTCGCCTTCCGTCTGACGCTCGAAACCGCCGATCATGCGCAACAATGTCGTCTTGCCGCAGCCCGAAGGACCCAATAGCGAAAAAAACTCACCCTGTGCGATATCGAATGTGGCTGAGTCGATGGCGGTAAAGCTACCGAACCTTTTGCCGACCGATTTCAGGGAAATCATGGATGCTGCCATGCGAACCTCAGAGAACATATGAATCGCTGCCGGAAACGCCGCGGCGGCGCAGCCATTCGGCAAACACCACGAGCACAATCGAAACCATTAGAATGAGTGAGCCTAGCGCTAGAACGTCCGGTATCTTGGCTGGAAAGCGCAGGCTGCTAAAGATGAAGATGGGCAGGGTCGCGTCGCTGCCGGCGAGGAAGAAGGCCAGCAGGTATTCATCGAATGAGGTAATGAAGCAGAGCAACAGGCTGGAAACGATGCCCGGCATCACTAAAGGCAGGGTGACACGGCGGAAACTTTTCCACGCGCCATCGCCGAGATCGCGCGAGGCTTCCTCTAGGCTGCGATCGAAGCCTTCCGTGCGCGCGATCAAAACCAACATCGAGAGTGGCACCGTTATCAGCACATGAGAAAGCCCTACCGTCCAGAGCGAAAGGTCGAGATCGAGCACGCGGCGCAGAATGACAAGGGTCGAAACGCCGATCACCATATAAGGAATAACCAGCGGCAGCATAATGAGGGCGTAAATTGAGCGTCGGAAGGGAAGGTGGTAACGCGTCATCGCACGCGCCGCCATCAAGCCAAAGAATGTACTGAAGATGGAAACCCCAACACCCATTGATGATGCCGTTGAAACCAAGGATGACTTTCCACGCGAAGATGCGCAGCAGATAGCTGGTCCAGAACGGAACGGTGAGCAGAATAACCCAGATCAACTTGGCTTTCTCGATACGGAAGGCCATGAAATAGGTCATCGGATAAGCAAGTACCACGACGGTGACGGTTGCAATCAGCGACATCCACAGCGATTTGACGATCAGGATGCGATAGAGCGCACCTTCGGGCGTAAACAGGATGCGGTAATTGTCAAGGTTCCAAGTTGGGTTGATGTCAAAGCCGGTCTGCGACCAAAAACTGACAATGATGATGCCGGCAAGCGGCACGACCATCAATCCAATGATGATGAAAAGAGTGGGAGCAATTATTAACACGCCGTCCAGCCATTCCGGCCGGGCCGATTGCTGTGTTGCGATTGGCTTCGTGCGTGCTGCTTGAATGCTCATTAGGTCAAGATCGATCGCGATGCTCGCCGGACCGGCGCCAGGAGAGCTGCCGGTCCCACTTTTCGCTTACGTCTTTGGTGCTCAGGCGCCTGCCTTCACTTCCTCGAACACCTTTTGCAAGCATTCCGTGTCCATGATCGGTTGCTGGATGATACCGCTGGAGAAAAACTTCTCTGGATCGCGCGGCAGACCGCGTCCTGCGAGAGTCTTGTCATCGATCAATTCGAAGGTTTTGCGGTTTGAATGACCGTAACCCATTTTCTCGACCAGCCATTTGCCTGCTTCAGGCGAAATCATCGCGTCGATGAGGTCGTAGGCCTTATCGAGATGCGGCGCGTACTTAGCAAGGACCAGGCCGCAGCAATAGCTCATAATGCCTTCATTCGGATTGGCGAGCTTGATATTGACGCCTTGACTGCTGAGGGCGACCACTGAGCTGTTCCAACCAGTTGACGCGACCAGCTCGCCTGAGGCCAGGGCCTGTTCAACCGCTGAGTTGCTGTCCCCATAGAAGCGGATGAGCGGCTTCTGCTTCACCAGCAATTCCTTGGATTTCGCTAATTCTTCGTCGGTCTGGTTGAATGGGTCCTTGGCGCCGCGCACGATGCCAGCGATCTGCAAGGCTTCGGTTGCCTCCGCCGACATCGACATCTGACCGCTGTAGCGCTCGTCCCACAGCATGGCCCAGGATTCTTCCTTCACGTCGAAGAGATCCGGCCAATAAAGAATCGAGGTGTTACCCCAATCGACTGGCACGAAAAACTGACCGCCTTTGTCATCCTGCGCATGGGGCAGCTTGGTGAGCCCCGGGAATAGATTGCTCCAATTGCTAAGGCGGTGGGTACCGCATTCCTCCTAATCTCGTTTCATTTTTGGTACCGATCTTGCGCCGGTATCTTATTACTCATGTGTACAGCTAGTCTGGCCACCCTCAGTAAGCCGCTGCAACCATGCTTCTTGGTCTGTACGACCGGTCAGGTTTCTCACAAAGGAGTTATTGGCAAGGCTGTCGCAAAGGTGAAACTATGTTCCGATGTGGGGTTGCGTGATCGCAATCACTTCGCAAATCCTGCCGGATACCCTAAATAATCCGGTCAACGCTAAAAAAGAGACGAGGCAATCATGATGACCCTTTGGGTCAGGCTGGGCGGGATCGGCGCCCTCGCCATAACAGTTTTTCTCGCCGGTGGCAGTATCGCCATGGCGCAAGAAAAGACTGTCGCCATTGTTGAAGACACCAGCGGAAATATCGCCGGTATCGAGCCATTCGATCTGCTTCGACCGGGCCGCGAGATCGAACTCTCGTCCGATTCCGGTGTCATTATCTCCTACCTCAATTCTTGCCAGCGCGAGAATATCCGCGGTGGAAAAGTCGTGATCGGCGAAGTTCAATCCGATATTCAAGGCGGCGAAGTCTCTCGTCGCTCGGTACCCTGCGACGCTGCGTCGCTCAATTTGACACCAGAACAAGCGAATCAGGCTGCCACACTGGTCTTCCGCAAACCGCCCCTAGAAAAAGGCATCAATTTTCTGCTGCTGACACGACAGCCGATCGTCATCGCGTCGGGCGTTGATGAAGTGATGCTAGAGCAGCTTAGCGAAAAGTACGCAACGCGCATGGTCAAGGTCGTGAACGGTGTCGCCGATCTTACGGCGGAGCAAGGTTTGCTTGATAAGGGAGGGCTCTATCAGCTGACCGCGGGTGACAGGGTCGTCAAATTCCGTGTTGGCAAGGAAGCCACCGATAATCCGATACCAGTGCTGCAGCGGGTCATTCGCCTCTAAGAGGCTCAGCAGCCGGGCTGGCTTTTGCCCCGGTGGCCAGGCCTTCTAGGATCGGACAGTCAGGACGGCCATCGCCGTGACAATTGTGGGCGAGATGCTTTAGGACAGCCGCCATTCCCTGCATTTCTTTAATCTTGGCTTCGAGGCCTTCGACATGAGCAAGAGCCAGTTTCTTCACCTGACCGCTCGATCGCTGGCGATTGCGCCACAAAGCCAACAGTGCGCGGATCGTCTCTAGCGGGAAACCTAATGACCGCGCACGCTGAATGAAGCGCAGATTGTGAACATCTTGCGCTCCATATAGTCGGTAATTGCCCTGGCTGCGTTGTGCCTCGGGCAGCAATCCGATGCTTTCATAATGACGAATCATCTTGGTTGAGACGCCGCTAGCCTTTGCAGCAGCGCCAATATTTAGAGCCTCACTCATTTCGGTCTCCAGCGATTGAGGGTGAGGGCGTTGGTAATGACCGCAACCGATGACAGTGCCATGGCACCGCCAGCAATGACCGGGCTGAGATAACCGAATGCTGCCAGAGGAATACCGAGCAGATTGAAGGCGAAGGCCCAAGCGAGATTTTCCTTGATCTTGCGTCTAGTCCTGCGCGCGAGATCGATTGCCTGCGGCACCAACACGAGGTCGCCATGCATCAATGCGATACCCGCAGTTTCGATTGCAACGTCAGTGCCCGTTGCCATCGCCAAACCTAGATCAGCCGTGGCTAGCGCCGGCGCGTCATTGACGCCATCGCCTACCATCGCAACCTTGGCGCCTTGTGCCTGTAGACCGCGAATGGCGTGTGTCTTGTCCTCCGGTAGTAATTCCGCTCGCACTTCGTCGAGGTTGAGTTCCGCAGCGATCTTCGCCGCGGCCGCCAAATTGTCGCCAGTCAGCATCAGCGATTTGATGCCAAGATTATGCAGCATGGCCACGGCTGTTTGGGCGCTCGACTTCAGTTGATCCGCGAAGGCGAAGATGGCCAGTGGACGTTTTTCGAGCGACACTTGCGCCAGATAGGAAATGCTGGCGCCATCTTCGGTAAATGCCATCGCTGCTGATGCCAGACTCAAGGTATCAATACCGGCTTCACCGAGCATCTTTGCCGTGCCGAGGATGTATTGTTGTCCCGCGATCTCTGCGGCGACGCCGCGCCCGGCAATAACCCGGGCATTTTGCGTTGCTGGCAGTACGCGGTCGCCGGTGGCCATGCGCAATGCTTGGGCCAAGGCATGTGTGCTGCCAGCCTGAAGTGCCGCCGCGATGGTCAGCGCCGATTCTTTGTCGCCCCCACCAGCAACCTCGATCCCCACGACGTGTGGCCTGCCTTGCGTGAGCGTGCCGGTCTTGTCGAAAGCAACCAGGGTGATATGGCCGGCCGTCTCAAAAGCCGCCGCATCGCGAATGAGAATGCCGCTTTTAGCGCCGACACCGACACCCACCATGATTGCTGCTGGCGTGGCGAGGCCCAGCGCGCAAGGGCAGGCGATGACCAGCACCGCGACAGCGTTGATCAATGCCACTTCGATTCCAGCGCCGCCTCCGAGCCACCCAATGAGCGTGATAGTAGCGATTGCCAAGACCACCGGTACAAAGATTGCCGAAATTCGGTCGGCCAATCGCTGGATCGGTGCCTTAGCGCCTTGTGCTGTCGTCACCATGCGGATGATTCGGGCAAGGGTCGTCTCCGCACCCACGGCTGAGACGGTGATTTCTAGGACGCCCATGCCGTTGACTGAGCCGCCAATGACCTTGTCGCCAATCGCGGCCAGACGCGGTCGGCTCTCGCCAGTAATAAGAGATTCGTCGATTTCGCTTTCACCGCTGAGGATGTGGCCGTCGGCAGGGATGCGTTCGCCTGCGCGCACAATGGCCGTGTCGCCCATCGCGACCTGTTGCAGCGAAATATCTACTTCCGCGCCGTCACGTCGGACGCGTGCGTGTGCCGGCCAAAGCGCATTCAGTGCACTGAGAGCTGATAGCGTGCGATTCTTGGCACGTTTTTCCAGCCATTTGCCAAGACGTACCAGCACGATGATGACGGCGGCGGATTCGAAATATAGATGGTGCGGGTCGCTCGACATCAGAAAAAGGCTAAGGCCGAACGCGGCGCTGGTACCGATCGCGACGAGCAGATCCATATTGCCGCTAAAGGCGCGGATTGCTCGCCAGGCGCCAAAATAGAACGGCAGACCCAAGCCAAATTGCACCGGTAAGGCAAGTGCCAGCTGAACCCAGGAATTCAGCATCCACACGCTACCGCCCATGAGTTGCAGCACCATCGGTGCCAGCAAGGGCAAGGTGAACGCGCCACCCAGAAGGATAATCCAACCTTCCCGGTCGGCTTTCGCCGCAACTTTTTCATGGCGAACACCGTAGCCGGCGTTTTCCACCACCCGCTGAAGAGCGCTGCGTGTCACCTGGTGCGTGCCGGTGATCAATGCCTCCTCGCTGGCGAGATTCACCGCTGCCGTCTCCACACCGGGCAACCCCCGCAAGACCTTTTCGATGCGCGTCGCGCAGGCGGCGCAGGTCATGCCGCTGATTCCCAAGCGAAATTCAGTATTGGCAGCGTTCATCGAGCGCTCCTTAGCGGTTATGCGCCGCCTTCATATGGTCCTTCCAACCGTGGGAAGGTCAAGCCAGGATACGAATTGTAGCGTGGTGCTGCGATTTGCTAGGGTGCTCGCAACTCTCGGAAAGTATCTAACTTATGACAGAACAGAGAAAATTCGGCCTAAGCATGGCTGCAAAGGCGCTCTTGCGGCGGATCGACGCGCGGTCAGCCCGGATCGGCATTATTGGTTTGGGCTATGTTGGCCTGCCTTTGGCCTGCCTCTTTGCGGAAAAGGGCTTTCCCGTCACCGGTTTTGATATCGATTCAGGAAAGACCGACAAGCTCAATGCCGGGCGCTCCTACATACGGCACATTTCGGGAAAACGGATCGCGCCGCTGGTAAAGGCGGGCGGCTTAAAAGCCAGCGCCGATTTCCGCGCCCTCAAAGCGATGGATTGCATCATCATTTGTGTGCCAACGCCGCTCTCTAAGCAACGTGAACCAGATCTCTCTTTCGTTGCGAGCACTGCGGCGGAAATCGCCAAGCATCTGAAGGCCGGTCAGCTTGTGGTCCTTGAATCCAGCACCTATCCGGGTACCACCGACGAAGTGGTGCGCCCGGTGCTCGAAACGAAGCGGCTGAAAAGTGGCCGCGATTTCTTCCTCGCTTATTCGCCAGAGCGTGAAGACCCCGGCAACGAGATTTATGCCACGGCTGCGATTCCTAAAGTCGTTGGCGGCGATGGCGCGGTGGCCCTCAAATTGGCGATTAGGCTTTATGACTCTGCGGTGGTGAAAACGGTGCCGGTTTCCAGCCCAGCCACGGCCGAGGCGGTGAAGCTCACCGAAAACATCTTTCGCTCGGTGAACATCGCGTTGGTCAACGAGCTCAAGGTCATCTTCGACGCGATGGGTATCGACGTCTGGGAAGTGATCGATGCTGCCAAGACCAAGCCCTTTGGCTTCATGCCTTTCTATCCGGGTCCCGGTCTGGGTGGGCATTGCATCCCAATTGACCCATTTTATCTCACCTGGAAGGCGCGGGAATTCGGCATCACAACCCGTTTCATCGAGCTTGCGGGTGAAATCAATACCCTGATGCCGCGTTATGTCATCGGCCGCCTTATATCAGCTTTAAGCGAGCGCTCCGCGAAGGCTCTGAACGGTGCCCGCATATTGGTCATTGGCCTCGCTTATAAGAAAAATGTCGACGACATGCGCGAAAGCCCTGCGCTGACATTGATCGAAATGCTGGAAGAGCAGGGTGCTAAGGTTGATTACCACGACCCGATCATTGCCGCGATCAAGCCATCCCGTGAACACCCGCATCTTGCCGGACGCCGCTCGATCGCCCTAAGCGATACCAATCTGAAGCGGGCCGATGCCGTTCTGATTGTGACCGATCATGATGTGATTGATTTCAAGCGCGTCGGGCATGTGGCAAAGCTTGTCATTGACACTCGCAACACCATGGCGCGCGCCGGCAGGCGCGGCCGTAATATCGTCAAGGCGTGATCGCAGATGACCATTTTTGTAACCGGTGTTGCGGGCTTTATCGGTTATCACACGGCCGAAGCGTTACTAGCCCGCGGCGAGCACGTTCTGGGGCTCGACAACATGAACCCTTATTACGATACCAAGCTGAAGCAGGCGCGCCTCCAACGGCTCGAGCAGCACCCCAATTTCCGCTACGTATTCGCCGATCTCGGCCGCGCTCAGGCATTGAATGCTGCAGTTAGAGGGCATCTCAAGGATTTGACCGGTATCGTACATCTGGCGGCGCAAGCTGGCGTGCGCCATTCAATCGATCATCCGACCGATTACGCATCTGCCAATCTCTCTGGCCATCTCAACGTACTGGAAGTGGGCCGCCACGCGCCGAAACTCCAGCACCTCGTCTATGCGAGTTCCAGCTCGGTCTACGGCAATAATAGTAAGGTCCCCTTTGCTGAGACCGATCCGGTCGAGCGGCCAACCTCCCTCTATGCCGCGACCAAGCGGGCGGATGAGCTGATGAGTGCAGCCTATGCACATCTTTATAAGCTTCCGCTCACAGGTTTGCGCTTCTTTACCGCTTTCGGCCCCTGGGGTCGGCCCGACATGGCCTATTACCGTTTCACGCAGGCGATTCTGGCGGGCAAGAAAATCGAAATCTTTGGTAACGGCAGTGTCGAGCGCGATTTCACCTATATCGACGATATCGTTGCCGGGGTGATCGCGGCTCTCGATCGACCGCCAGTCGGAACCGAAGGACTAGCGCACCGTCTCTACAATCTTGGGAGCGATCGACCGGTCCGTCTAAATAACCTTATCGATTTGATTGAGCAGGCCTGCGGCAAAAAATCGGAACGCGATATACGGCCGCCGGCCGCCGGTGATGTGAGGACGACTTGGGCAGACCTCACGCTCAGCCGACGGGATCTCGGTTACGCACCGAAAACGAGTTTGGCAGAAGGAATCGAACGTTTCGTCGCCTGGTACCGCGATTACGTAAAGACGTAATGCGCCTATAACCCCGTACGAGCAAGGTGTAATTG